>JAZUHG010000042.1:0-7202 GCA_045641605.1 Phoenicibacter sp.
TATTGTTTTAAGAACCTCTTTAATGGATTAACGGGTTTGCAGGTCGACAAAAATTTACCATTGCAATTGCCAGCTAATGAACTAAAAGAGCATTGCTATGAAGGTATGTTTGAGGGGTGTAGCGATCTTAATCATGCACCCGAATTGCCAGCTAATGAACTTAAGAAAAATTGTTATGCATCTATGTTTAAGGGGTGTAGCGATCTTAATCATGCACCCGAATTGCCAGCTAATGAACTTAAGAAAAATTGTTATGCATCTATGTTTAAGGATTGTTTAAGTCTAATAAAAGCGCCTTATCTTCCCGCAACTAATCTGGATGATGGGTGTTGTATGAGCATGTTTGAAGGGTGTCACAATCTAACATACATGAATGTTGAATTTAATGACTGAAAAGACGACTACTCTTCGTTTTTTAAATATGACAATAATCCTACATTGAACTGATTAAAAGATACACTTCCAGAAAATTTTATTAACGATACTAAGTTTTTTTATTGTAAAAGTTCTTTAGACAAAAGTAAACGAAGCGAAAGCCGAATTCCCGACTACTGAACTGTTGACGATTCGAAAAATATAAGTGTAGAAATATCTGGAACTTCTTGATCTTACGACGGGGAGGATCACGGTATCGATGTCACAGCAGATCCCGAAGATGCTACCATATATTATAAGGAAACAGATACTGATGACTGAACGACAGTTAACCCACAGCATAAAAATGTTGGTGTTTATAAAATACAGATAAAGATAACAAAGGCCGAGTACTATGATTATTATACTAATGCCGAACTTGAAATAAGGCCAAAAGGCGGCGGCGTAATTAACATGAATAACTATACAAAAATTTATGGAGATGAAGATCCTAAATTCGAATTGACAGCAACTGGATTTGGTGAATTTACTCCGCAAGAAGGCAAGGACTACGTTATTTATAGGGATGCAGGAGAAGACGCAACAGGTGATTCTGAAGGGTATGCAATTCACGCACTCTGGTTAAATTCGAATTTTGTAGTTGAAGATATACAGAAAACCTTAAAAATCTATAAAGCAAATGCAAAGTTAATTGCCGATGAAAAAAGCATGAAAGATAACGAAGAAGAACCTGCTTTAACAGCTCATATGGAAGGTTCTTTTCTGAATGGCTACACTCTTCAACCGTCAGATTATGAAATTTCGAAACAGGCAAATTCTAAAGAAAGCATTTTGCTGGTTCCTTCATTAACCCAAGAAGGTCAAGAAAAATTTTCCAAAAATTATAATGTGAGTTATGAAACAGCTATTTTAAAGGTTTATCCAAGCGAAACTCAGATTGTTGTACAAGGCGAAACTGTGTATTCCGATGTATATATTCCCGTGGAAACACATGACAAATCTGTCAATAATGTCGAATCAGACAAAAATAAAAATCAAGGCTTTGTCTCATCTGACAAAGAGCAAACAAGTGATATAAATAGTCCACTTTCGCCACTTGCAATTGGAAGTTTGATAGCAAACGGGATTTTGCTTGCTGCTGGAGCCGGACTGTTTTTGCGATTTAGAAAAAGAATTTAAACCTCTTAGGTTGTTATATAGCTGCCTATATTTATTCCGTGCTAAAACTAGGGCAGAGCTTAGATAAAGGACAATTTTTACATTTTGGGTTTCTTGCTGTGCAAGTTTGCCTTCCAAAAAGCACAAGCTGATGATTAAGGTTTTTTCAATCCTTCTTATCGAATACACGGAGCAAATCTGGCTCTGTTTTTTCTGGGGTTTTGGCAAAGCTCAATTTAAGTTTATGCGAGATTCTAAAAACATGCGTGTCTACAGCGATGCCTTCAACTTTGTCATAAACAACATTTAAGATGATGTTTGCAGTTTTGCGGCCCACACCAGGAAGTTTTTGAAGGTCTGTCATATTGTTTGGAATCTTACCATCAAATTTTTCAACTATCATTTTTGCGCAGGCAATTGAGTTTTTTGCTTTATTTTTGTAAAAGCCCAAGGGGTGTAAGATGTCTTCGACGTCTTTTAATTTGGCCTTAGATAAGGCATTTGCGTCTTTGTATTTTTTTCACAAAAGGGGAGTAACTTGGTTGACTGATTTATCTGTAGTTTGAGCAGAAAGAGAAACAGCAACAACTAGTTTAAACGGGTTTCCTCATCATTTTAATTCGGTGTCTGGATTAGGCAAAACACGGTTAAGCGCATTGGCGATCTTCTTAGCGCGTTTCTTTTTATTTTCTAGGCTTTCTCTTGACATATTCACTTAAATTCTCACCAAAAATATTAGCATAAGTGTTATCATATGCAATGCTAAAAATCGCTTAAAATTTATAGAAGGAGACAATTATGGCGAGAGAATTTCTTACTATGGATGGTAATAATGCTGCCGCTCATGTAAGCTATGCTTTTACTGAGGTAGCAGGTATTTATCCAATTACTCCATCCTCACCAATGGCAGACTTCGTAGATCAATGGTCTGCTCAAGGCCGTAAAAACATCTTCGGCACAAAGGTTAATGTTGTAGAAATGCAATCTGAAGCTGGTGCTGCTGGTGCTGTTCACGGTTCTTTGGGAGCTGGTGCCCTAACAACAACTTACACAGCTTCTCAAGGTCTTTTGTTGATGATTCCAAACATGTACAAGATTGCTGCAGAGCAACTTCCTTGCGTATTCCATGTTTCGGCTCGTACTGTTTCATCTCATGCGCTTAACATTTTTGGTGATCACGGTGATGTTTATGCATGTTTGCAAACTGGTTTTGCAATGCTATGCGAAACAAACCCTCAAGAAGTTATGGACCTATCTGCAGTTGCACACTTAGCAGCTATCGAAGGCAAGGTTCCATTCATCAACTTCTTCGATGGTTTTAGAACATCTCATGAAATTCAAAAGATCGAAGTTTGGGACTATAAAGACTTAGCTGAGATGACAAACATGAAAGCAGTTCAAGAATTCCGCGATAACTGTTTAAATCCAAACAGGCCAGTTATGCGTGGTTCTCACGAGAATGGCGATAT
This sequence comes from Phoenicibacter sp., assembly GCA_045641605.1. GTDB lineage: Bacteria > Actinomycetota > Coriobacteriia > Coriobacteriales > Eggerthellaceae > Equivita. The sequence continues at coordinate 3,003 of JAZUHG010000042.1, forward strand.
CTTCTTCCAGCATCGTGAAGCTTGCAATGAAGCTTATGACAACCTTCCTGATGTTGTTGAGAAGTACATGAATATGGTTAACAAGAAATTGGGAACCGATTATCAATTGTTTAACTACTATGGTGCTAAGGATGCCGATCGCATCATTATTGCAATGGGTTCTATTAACGATGTTGCAGAAGAGGTTATTGACTACTTAAACGCTAACGGCGAGAAAGTTGGTCTTGTAAAGGTACGTTTGTACAGACCTTTCCGTGCAGACAAGCTCCTTGCTGCAATTCCTGAAACAGCCAAAAAGATTGCTGTTCTTGACCGCGTTAAAGAGCCAGGTGCTTTGGGCGAACCTCTTTATAGAGACGTTGTTACAGCCATGGCAAACGCTGGTCGTGAAGCTGTTATTTGCGGCGGTCGTTATGGTCTTGGTTCAAAAGACACACCACCTTCAAGTGTTTTCGCTGTTTATGATGAGCTCAAGAAAGACAATCCTAAGCGCGAATTTACTATTGGTATCGTTGACGATGTTACAAACTTATCTCTTGACGAAGACAAGAATTGTCCAAACACAGCTGCCGAAGGCACCATCGAATGCAAGTTCTGGGGTCTTGGTGGAGACGGTACTGTAGGTGCTAACAAGAACTCAATTAAAATTATTGGTGATCATACTGATAAATATGTACAAGCATATTTCCAATATGATTCTAAGAAAACTGGTGGCGTAACTGTTTCTCACTTACGCTTTGGCGACAGTCCAATCAAGAGCCCTTATTATGTAAACAAGGCTGATTTTGTCGCTTGCCATAATCCTTCTTACATAACAAAGCATTTCCCAATTGTTCGCGATGTAAAACCTGGTGGAAACCTATTAATTAACTGCCAGTGGACCTTAGACGAACTTGAGCATCACCTAGATGCCGAATCTAAGAAACTCATTGCGAAGAACAATATCAACCTTTACTTAATTAACGCTATTGATTTAGCCGAAAAGGTTGGAATGGGAAAGCGTACTAATACTGTTCTTCAATCTGCCTTCTTTGCATTGGCTGAGGTTTTACCAGCAAAAGAAGCAATTGAATACATGAAAGAAAAGGCTACTGCTTCATACTCTAAGAAAGGTATGGACATTGTAGAAGCTAATCACAAAGCTATCGATGCTGGTGCTACTGCATTTGAAAAGGTAGAAGTTCCAGAGAGCTGGGCTAATGCAACTGATAATGCCGAAGACCTTAAAATCGAAGGCAAGAAAGAAGTTGTTGAGCAAGTCAAGAATATCATGTTCCCAGTTGGCAGAATGGACGGTGACAGCCTTCCTGTTTCTGCATTCAAGAACTATGCAACCGGCCAGTTCGAACATGGTGCTGCTGCTTATGAAAAGCGCGGCGTTGCAGTTATGGTTCCAGAGTGGGATAGTGAAAAATGTATTCAATGTAACAGTTGTTCTTATGTATGTCCTCATGCAACAATTCGTCCATTTGCTCTTGATAAAAAAGAAGCTGATGGTATTCCAAGCGAAGCTCAAGTTGTTGACATTAAGGCCGGTGCAGGCAAGGGCGAATACAAGTTTACAATTGCTGTAAGCCCACTTGATTGTATGGGATGCGGCGTTTGTGTTGGTGCTTGTCCTGATAAGGTTCAAGCCTTAAAGATGGTTCCAATGGAATCTCAATTAGATCAACAAAAAGTATTTGACTACTGCGTTGCAAATGTAAAAGAAAAAGAAGATATGCAAGGCGACACAGTCAAGGCTTCTCAATTCAGAAAACCTCTTCTTGAGTTCAGTGGTTCTTGTGCTGGTTGTGCCGAGACATCTTATGCACGTTTGGTTACACAATTATTTGGCGATCAAATGTACATTTCAAATGCAACAGGTTGTTCAAGTATTTGGGGTGGTCCTGCTGCAACATCTCCTTTCACAACAAACGAGAAAGGACATGGTCCTGCTTGGTGTAACTCTTTGTTCGAGGATAATGCTGAGCATGGCTTCGGTATGTTCCTTGGTCAAAACGCAATTCGTGAGCAGCTAATTAATACTGTAACCGAAATGTTGGATTGCGACAAGGCAAGTGCTAAAACCAAAGAAGCTGCAAAAGCTTATCTAGACACAAAAGACGATACTGCCGCAAATGCAAAAGCTTCTGAAGAGTTAATTCAACTTTGCGAAGGCGAGAAATCTTGCCCACACGCAAAGGAGATTCTTGCTAAGAAAGATTACTTATCGAAGAAATCTGTATGGATCTTTGGTGGTGACGGTTGGGCTTACGATATCGGATACGGTGGTGTTGACCATGTTTTGGCTTCTGGCAAAAACATCAACATCCTAGTCTTCGATACAGAGGTTTATTCTAATACTGGTGGTCAGGCTTCGAAAGCATCTAACTTAGGTCAGGTTGCTCAGTTTGCTGCTGCTGGTAAAGAAGTTGCTCCAAAGAGCTTAGCTCAAATGGCAATGACCTATGGCTATGTATATGTAGCTCAGGTTGCTATGGGTGCTAACCAAGCTCAAACCATTAAAGCTATTAAAGAAGCTGAGGCTTACAACGGACCTTCGCTAATCATTGCTTATTCACCATGTGAGATGCATGCAATTAAAGGTGGTATGGTTAACTGCCACACAGAAATGAAGAAAGCAGTGGACTGTGGTTATTGGAACTTGTTCCGCTACGATCCAGAAGCTGAAGGTGTTCGCTTGACCATTGATTCCAAAGAGCCACAAGGCGGTTATCAAGAATTCTTGATGAATGAGGCTCGTTACAATCGTTTGACTCGCGAGTTCCCAGAGCGCGCTGAAAAGCTGTTCAAAGAGAACGAAGAGGCAGCAAAAGAACGTTATGACTTGCTACAACGCCTAGTCAAGGCATACGAATAAGGGTCTAATCTTTATGTAGTTAAGCCGAAAGCCTCTCTATATAGGGGAGGCTTTCGCTATTTTTTAGGAGTTATTATGGATGAATTAATTAAAAAGAACAAAGATCTAGTTGAGCAAAGGCTCGATAAAGGCCTTGAGATTATTAAGGCTCGTTTTGACGTCGAAGAAATCCCGATTAGGGAAGCACTAAATCATTTTACATTGGATGGGCGTACATATGAAGCCTATCAATACGATGTTAAAGAAATAGGAAACATGTATTACATGAAGTCGACAAACAAAGACGACTTCATGATGGATACCATGATTTTTACTCCATACTATAAGCAGTTACCTGTGTTCTCTACGGATTATCTATTTATGATGGATAAGCGCAACGTACTACATGAGCTTTATGATTTGGTTGACGATGAATACATCACAGACACATATAAAGAGTACGTCAAGAAATTTAACGACAATCTTAAGCGCTATGATTATGTAGAGAACAAGCCTCCTCACAACCCATGATACGAATATCTTCGTTCATTCTATTTAGCGAAACTTCCAACTCCAGAACAAGACGAGGATATGTTTACTGCTTTTGAAGAGAACATGAACTTGTTCCTGGATATGGCCGAAGCCACGCCAACTATCAAAACAAAAGAAGAATACGAGAAAAAATGGAAGCAAAATAAATGGTATTCGGACAGCCTGCTTGAGAGGGCGGGAATTGCTACGCAAGTTTTCCTTGATAACGTTGGTCAAGACTTCACAGATAACTTCTTCGAGGAATGTTTCTTCGCACCAGGTACTTTCAAAGACAAGTTTCAAGTTTAAGCCCTGAGGCCGGAGGGGCATTCTGCCTGGGCTTTCTTAAATTAGAATAAGTAATCCCATGTAAAATATACCTCCGACCCCTAAGATTTAATCTTTATTTAATACATTTTTAATATACTATATTTATTATGAGAATATTAGTTGTTGAAGATAAAAAAGCTTTGGCCGACATCGTAGGAGAGCGTCTTGAGAAAGAAGGCTATTCAGTAGATGTTGTCTACGAAGGCGAAGAAGGTCTTTATTGTGCGACTAGTGGTGCGTATGATTTGATCGTTCTTGATATTATGTTGCCAAATGTTGACGGTTTTGAGATCTTAGAAAACGTAAGAAAGAAAAAGGTCGAAAGTAAAGTTATTATTCTTTCTGCAAAAAGCGCGCTTAGCGATAAGCTAAAAGGCCTAAAAAATGGTGCCGACGACTATGTCGTAAAACCCTTTCATCTAGATGAACTTGTAGCACGTGTTGAGCTTCAGCTAGCTGATAAAACTGGTGCGGTTGATGGTAGCTTGAACTTCGGA
>JAZUHG010000043.1:0-5273 GCA_045641605.1 Phoenicibacter sp.
GGGGATTGCTGCCGAAGTTGAAGCCTTTAAAACAGAGCTTATTAACTTTGCCGAGGCTAATGATGACCCTGCAACATTTTTTGATGCATATAACAAAAGCGGAATTCAAGATAAATACACTGCTTTAATTACGAAGGTTGCCATGGCGGCAAATTCAGGTTCTCAGGAAAGTTCGGAAACAATAGAGAGCACTTCGCAACTTCCAAGTGTTAGTGAATTTTTAGAGCAATACAGACCATCATATGACGAGGTCTGTAAACGTGGTGGTTTAGCAGGCAAAAAAGCATACGAAGAGCTCTTCGACATTGCGAATAAAACGGATGACTTGCTTGAGGCTCAAATTATTATCGAGGAAACAAGAATTCTTTGAAGAATTGTTAAGGACGATGCGGTCGAAATTTTCGAGAAAAAGCTTGAGGAAATGGATCCGCTCTATCTTGCAACAACTTCAACATTACTTGGTCAAATTAAAGCCTATAAAGAATCGTCTTGTGACGAAGAACTTGTTTATCACATTGATTGCGAAGAGATTAATTCCATCAAGGTGAATTCAAATTTCCTAGCGAAGATGAATTTGGCCGCTAACCTTTCATTTTTGATAATCTCATACATTAAAGCGAAGCAACAAGTTTACGAGTGAAAGAAGGATAAGCTTGTTAAAGATGGCCTAATTGCAATGCATAATTTTAAAATTAAGATTCAGAAACTTTTAGAATTCATGGAAAAATCGATGGGCTATTCCTTTGCTGATTTAATGAATGATGAAGGCGTAAAAATTTGAATGTTAAATGCTCAAAATGTTGATGAATATGGTAAAGACAAAAAGGTCATGGACCCATATTCTTTTAGCGTCTTCGAAGAAGTAATTACAAATGAAATCTTAACGGGATTGAGCCCTTCGGAAATTATATTAAAGTAATTTAACCTGTTCGTTAACTCGATCTTCGCAGGATTGCATGGCGGCAATTGTTTTTTCGAATAGTTCCGAAAGCTCCCAGCCAAGCATTTCAGCACCGCGGGTAATTACTTCGCGGTCGCATCCTGCTGCAAATTTTAGATCTTTGAACTTTTTCTTGAGGCTTTTGACCTTCATGTCGACGCAATTTTTCTCTGGTCTCATAAGTGCATAAGCCCAAATAAGACCTGTAAGTTCGTCTGTTGCATACAAGACCTTTTCCATTTGATGTTCTGGAGCTACGTCTGAAAAGTGTCCGTATGAATGACAAACAATTGCGTGGACCATGTCTTCGGAAGTTCCAATTTCAGCTAAAAGTTCTGGAGCTTTGATGCAATGTTCCTTAGGGAATTGCTCAAAGTCAACATCATGAAGAAGACCTACAAGCCCCCAGAATTCCTCGTCTTCGGCGTATCCAAGCTCATTAGCATACCAGCGCATAACGCCTTCCACAGTGTAGGCGTGGCGAAGGTGGAACTCCTCTTTGTTATATTTTTTAAGAAGTTCGAGTGCTTGATCTCTATTAATTGTTAATTCCATATCAACCCCCAGTATTTGAACCCATTTTATCATATTACATGTTATAATCACGTGCGTTAAGGAGGATATAGTGGAAACATTTATGGAACAATTTGGTGGTTATATTATTCCCGTTGCAGTGATTATTGTTGTCCTGGTTCTTGTAGGCATTTCTAAATCTAAGCAGAAGAAGTTTAAGAACGAAATTACTGCGAAAATTATCAAAGAGATGTTTCCTGATGCGGATTATCGTCCTGATGAGTATATTTCTAGAAGCGAATACGAGGATATGTGTTTTCCGATTGGTACAAACTTTTCTGGAAGCGATTTGCTTTATGCCACTACAAAAGGCGGTAGAAAGTTTAGGTATAGTGAAATCGACACTACAACAACCATTCATTCTGGCAAAACAACTACTACCGTTACTGTCTTCAAAGGTGGAATTTTTTCTTTTGAGTATCCAAAGAAATTTAGCTCTCCTGTATTTATCCATAAAAAATGGTCAAGTAATCAGAGCGCTATAAAAACTTGGGGGGCTCATAAGATAGAAACAGAAAATGTTAGCTTCAATAAAAAATTTGTTGTTAACTCCGAAGACGATCACACCGCTTTTTATATTTGCACTCCTAAATTCATGGATAGATTGCTTGATCTCTCTCAAATCTACAAAAATGGATTAATGATCACCTTTAAAGATAACTGGATTCATATTGCTATCTCGTATTTAGATATGTTTAAAGCGCCAATTTTTGGTTCTAGAAATCCAAAAAAGATTGCGAAGTTTTCAAACAAGTCTCACGAAGATTTAAATCGAATTGATCAATTTATCGAGGATCTTGAAATAGACTCACGTATGTTTAGATAAAATTGAAGAAGTACTATTCTCACATAATTACTGCTTGTGCTTTTCTTGTAATGTTTGTTAATGTAGGTTTTCCCAGCACGTCCTTTGGCGTTTATCAACCATATATCGTTGCTGTTCCAGGCATGGACCACTCTGCAGGATCGGTAGTTGTAACAGTTAGAAATTTTGCAAGCTTAGTTACAATCTTTTTTATTGCATGGTATTACAGAAAGCTAGATTGCCGCATGGGTATCTTTCTTGGAACTTTAGCTACTGCTATTGGATTCGGTATTTTCGCTTTCTCATATAACTTAACCACATTTGTTATTGCATCCATTATTACAGGAATTGGGTATGGTTTTGCTGGAACTTCGGCGATGACCATTTTAATAGCAAGATGGCATGAAAAGGATACGGGAACGCCTTTTGGTATTGCGACAATAGGGAGCAGTGTGTCTGGCGTATGTGTCCCGATGGTTGTCTTGGCCATACTTTCAACTGGGGAATTGGGGCAAGCTTTTGGTGTTCAAGCAATATTTGCTCTTATTACAGCTTTCATATTGCTAATTTTTATACGAAATAGTAAGGATGGCAAGAAGACAAGTGATCAATTAAAGCTTAAGAGAAATGCTGAGCGCAAGCTTTCTAAAGGAAAGTATTACTTATATGTTTTTGGTGTATTTCTTTTGGGTGGTGCGTGCCTTTCAGATATTGTCTATTTAAGTGTTTTATTTACATCTTCTGGCGCAGATCCTGTTTTGGCTGCTGCTGCGGTTTCGGTTGCCAACTTCGCCCTGGCGTTTGGAAAAATTGTTCTGGGATACCTTTTAGATAAACTTGGAACGCTAAAAGGGACAATTGTTGCGTTTGCGATATTGTTAACAGGAAAATTATTGATTTGTGTTGCAGCTGGTTATACAGGCGTTTTTCCTTATATTTCAACTGCGATATTCGGTTTTGGAACTGCTATTACTACCGTAGGTGTAGCACAATGGTCTGTAGATTTGTCAACTCCAGAGTCTCGATATAGTTGTGTTAGAGACTTGCAGGTAGCATATACTGGAGGCGGTTTTCTTACGGGAATGATTCCAGGAATTGTTGCCGAATTTACTGGATCTTATGTCCCGTTTTATTTTGCTTCTGCAATTGCTGTTTTGATTTCGGCAATAATAATTATCAAATTATTCCCTAGAAAATAACAATTGGTTTATAATTAGTACAGATAAATTATTGGAGGAAAAATGATTTATACAGCTGAAGTAGAAAATATGTGCCCTGTTCGTAAGGGTGCAGACCATGGCCCAGCTCCAATTCCTCAAGAAGGGGAATGGACAAAAGCTAAAGAAATCAAAGATATTAAGGGATTGACACATGGTGTTGGTTGGTGTGCTCCACAACAAGGTGCTTGCAAACTTAGCCTAAACATCAAAGATGGAATTATCGAAGAAGCACTGGTGGAGACTCTTGGTTGTAGCGGAATGACACATTCGGCGGCCATGGCTTCGGAGATTTTAATTGGAAAAACTATCCTTGAGGCACTAAACACCGATCTTGTTTGCGACGCCATTAACACTGCGATGCGAGAGATTTTCCTCCAAATTGTATACGGCCGTAGCCAAACTGCTTTTAGCGAGGGTGGGTTGCCTGTTGGTTCTAACCTTGACGACCTGGGCAAAGGGCTTCGTTCAATGGTTGGTACAACTTACGGGACGAAGGCAAAGGGTCCTCGTTACCTTGAGCTTACTGAAGGCTACATTACAAAGAACGCCCTTGATAAAAACAATGAGATCATTGGTTATGAATATATCAACATGGGCAAAATGATGGACTATATTAAAGAAGGCATGGATGCCAATGATGCCCTTGAAAAGGCAAAAGGCACCTATGGACAATTTGAGGGCGCGGCGAAATATATCGATCCGCGAAGCGAATAGGAGGCAGCCATGGCTATTACTTTTGAAGGTTTTGAGAGAAGAATTGACAAGATTAATGGCGTGCTAAAAGAGCATGGTATTAAGTCTTTAGACGAATGCAAAGAAATTTGCGACAAATCTGGTATTGATCCTATGGCTATTGTTAAAGAGGTTCAGCCGATTGCTTTCGATAACGCTGGTTGGGCTTATACGATGGGTGCAGCCATAGCACTTAAAGAAGGTGTTTCTTCTGCTGCTGAAGCTGCTGAGAAGATTGGTATTGGCTTGCAAGCTTTTTGCATTCCTGGTTCTGTTGCCGAAGACCGCAAAGTTGGTCTTGGACACGGCAACCTTGGTGCAATGCTTCTTCGTGACGAAACTAAATGCTTCTGCTTCTTAGCAGGGCACGAGAGTTTTGCTGCTGCTGAAGGTGCTATCGGCATTGTAAAGAATGCTAACAAAGCACGTAAAGAGCCACTGAGAGTTATTCTTAATGGCTTGGGCAAAGATGCTGCTTTAATCATTAGCCGCATCAACGGCTTTACTTACGTACAGACTCAATTTGATTATAAAACTAGTGAGCTAAAAATTGTTAAGGAAACTGCATATTCAGACACCGAACGCGCCGATGTTCGTTGCTTCGGTGTTGACGATGTTCGCGAAGGTGTGGCTGTTATGCATCACGAAGGCGTGGATGTATCCATTACTGGTAACTCTACCAACCCGACTCGCTTTCAGCATCCTACTGCTGGCACATACAAAAAAGAATGTGTTGAGCAGGGTAAGAAGTACTTTAGCGTAGCTTCTGGTGGTGGTACTGGACGTACCCTTCATCCAGACAATATGGCTGCAGGTCCTGCTTCATATGGCATGACTGATACACTTGGACGTATGCATTCTGATGCGCAGTTTGCTGGGTCTTCGTCGGTTCCAGCACATGTGGAAATGATGGGTTTCCTCGGAATGGGGAACAATCCAATGGTTGGAGCTACTGTAGCAACCGCTGTTGCGGTGTCGCAAGCTTAATCAAAACACCATATTC
>JAZUHG010000044.1:0-24543 GCA_045641605.1 Phoenicibacter sp.
CAACGCTTCTAAATGCTTTATAAGAAGCAGCATCCAAATATTGTTTCATGGTCTCGTCATCGAAAACCAAAGTCGAATAAAATTTTGTATTCTTACCAGCCACAATAAATCCTAAATATTAAACTTAAAATGCATTATGTCGCCATCTTGCACAACATAATCTTTACCTTCCTGACGAAGTTTGCCCGCATTTCTACAAGCTGCTTCTCCACCACACTCGACATAGTCATTATAACTTGCAGTTTCGGCTTTAATAAAGCCTCGCTCAAAATCTGTATGGATAACTCCAGCTGCCTCTGGGGCTTTTGCACCTTTGCGGACGGTCCATGCCTTCGTCTCTTTTTCTCCACTTGTAAAAAACGAATGGAGCCCCAGCAAATCATAGGAATTATTAACAAGTCTTACCAAACCGCTTTCCTGCAGACCAATTGATTCAAGGTATTCTTGCTTGTCTTTTTCATCCATCTCTGCAAGATCAGCTTCTACCTGGGCACAAATTGGTACAGGTTTACAGCCATCAATCTCATCGAAGTCTTGGGTAAGTTGGTCTTCGTCACAATTTGCAATGTATAAAATTGGTTTGATAGTTAAGAGATGCAAATCATAGAGTGCTTCAATTTCTTCATCGCTTAAATCCAGAGCCAAAACTCTTTTACCGTCATTAAGACCAGCTTGAGCCTTCTTAACAGTTTCTAATTTAAAAGCTTCATCCTTACTACGCTTTGCATCTTTTTCCAAACGAGGAAGAGCTTTTTCAATAGTAGCAATATCTGCAAGTATAAGTTCTGTCTTGATGGTTTCAACATCGCTTATCGGGTCGACTTTACCATCAACATGAACAACATCTGGGTCTTTAAAATATCTGACAACCTCAGCAATTGCGTTACATTCACGAATGTTAGCCAAAAATTGGTTGCCCAAGCCTTCGCCCTTGCTAGCACCAGCAACAAGACCTGCAATATCCAAAAACTCCACTGTTGCTGGAACAATTTGAGCAGGTTTATCAATCTCTGCCAATTTATCTAAACGTTTGTCGGTAACTGGAACAACTCCAACATTAGGCTCGATGGTTGCAAATGGATAATTAGCAGCCAAACCGCCTTTTGAAGTCATTGCAGTAAACAAGGTAGATTTTCCAACATTCGGAAGGCCGACAATTCCAATAGATAGCGCCATTTATCTCTGTCCTCCAGTAATTTGAAACAACATATTCCTAACTTCAACAATTTTTTCTAGAGGAATGGGAAATAAATGCCCATTTTCATCCTCAAAATGAATAATCTTAAAGTTACTAGTTTGATCTTTATATGTAAATCTTGAATTAGGTTGTTTTGCAATTGCACATAAAATATCCTGCATAGAGCTTTCATCTACGCGTAATTGATATAACAATTCTTGATAAATATTAATGTTTTGTTTATGCATGGTTGCTAAATAATCTCTTGCTTGCATTTTAGCACATAATTAGTATTCAACATCCATTAAAACAAGGCCTTTTGCCGGGGCACAATCACCCGCTGCCTGCCTATCCTTTGCTTCAAGAACTTCAACAATCCACTCTGGTTCGCGGTGTCCCAAACCCACTTTAGCAAGAGTTCCAACCATTGTTCTAACCATGCTATGAAGAAAAGCATTGCTTTCAACTTTAATCTCAATAATATGGTCGCTATAATTATCATATTCAATAAATTGAATTTCGGAAACATTTCGCATAGTACGAATATCTTTTGCACTTGCCGCTACACAAAAACTCTTAAAGTCATGTTCGCCAAGCAAATATTTAGATGCCTTTTTCATTGCTTTTACATCTAACTGTTTTGGAACGTGCCAAGAAAAATTCCGCATAAACAAAGCTGGAGTTGGCTGGTTACAAATAAAATATGAATACTTACGAAGTTTTGCATCATGTCTTGCAGAAAATTCACCATCAACAAGCTTAACTTCATTCATATGAATATCTTCATGAGTTAATTGCTCTAATGAACCTTTTAACTTAAATGCAAAGAGTTCCTTGTCTTCGATGTTTGAATCTGGCAGGTCGAAGCTAACAAATTGATGTCTTGCATGAACGCCGGAATCTGTACGACCAGCGCAAGTTGTTTCAATTTCACAATTATAAATTTGTTTAAGTGCATCCTCAATTGAACCTTGAACGGTCAATTGCTCTGGTTGCCTTGCAAAACCAGAAAAAGGCTCACCATAATATGAAATGTCCAATAAACAAACCATTAATTAAACTTAGCTGAACTGAAAATTGTTGTAATTTGAGGTTTTAAATTACCTGTTTCTGAATTTACCTTAAAAGGCATTTGAGCCCGAATGTTTTTACCATCGGCTTTTGAAATATTTAAGAAAACTTCTTGCGTGCCGAAGTTATTTTGCAAGGTTTGATTCATCTTGTTAATTTTTTCCTCGGAAATATCTTGCTCATTAATAAAAATCTCAAGAGGTTTAATCTCTTCAACTTGTGCAAGTTTTTTAGTAGGTTTGTAATTTAGGTCTAAGGCAATTGGAGTAACTTCGTAAGCGATAATTTGGTCACCTCGATCGGCTTTTTCAAATTTACCCTTGATAAAAACAATTCTATCATCAGCAATATGCTCGGCAAATTTTTCATGGTCAAAACAAATAGTTTCAATTGAACCGGTTGTATCTTCGAGCCTAAACTTGCTCATTAACTTACCACGCTTTGTACGCATTGTACTAACATCGCTGATCATCCCACCAAAAGTACCACTTGGAATATCGTGTTCTAGCTCAGAAAGTTGCGAAATATTATGGTTAGACTTGTCCGAAATTTGAGGCATGTATGGACGAACAGGGTTATCGGTTACATACATGTTCATAATGTCCTTCTCGTTTTTGAGAAGTTCCATCTTGTCTCACTCATCACCATTTGGTTCTGGAACCGTGTCAACAAAATCGCGAGCTGCCTCATCACCTTCGTCAAACATATCAAACAAAGTAGTTTGTCCATGCATACGTTCACGCTCATGCTTACGAGCATTTTCAAGCATGTTTGTATTCTCAACGAAGTCCCACATTTGCTTGCGAGTGTATCCTGTGCTATCGAAAGCTCCCGCCTTTACAAGAGCTTCCATAACTCTGTGGTTGCAATATTTAGAACTAAGCCTGTCAACAAAATCATGAATATGCTTGTAAGGACCATTCTTTTCGCGCTCTTCAACAATTGCAGCAGCAACATCAGAACCAACACCACGAAGACCAACCAAACCAAAACGAATGCCATCATCTACTGGAGTAAAGTCTGCATTAGAAACATTTACATCCGGAGGCAAAACCGGTGTGCCATTATAATTGCAACTAGCAATGTATTTAATCAAGCGATCATTTTTAGTCATATAACTTGTAAGTACAGCAGCCATAAATTCGTTCGGATAATGAGCTTTCATATAAGCTGTACGCATAACTAAAATTGCATATGCCGCAGAATGAGATTTATTAAAGGCATATTTAGCAAATTTTTCTACATCATCTCAAATTCTGTTCGCAAGTTCCAATGGATAATTATTTGCAACAGCACCATCGCACCAGTCTTCCTTCAAATCGCGCATAATGTCGATCTTTTTTTTACCAATAGCTTTACGCAAAATATCAGATTTACCAGCACTAAAACCACACATCTCCATGGATATTTGCATGATCTGCTCCTGGTAAACTATACTTCCATAAGTCTCTTCCAAAATAGGCTTAAGCCTTTCATCGTAATAAGAAACTTCGGTCTCTCCACGAACGGCTTTGACATAATCGTCAACCATTCCAGACTCAAGAGGACCTGTACGGTTAAGAGCAATTGCAACAACAATGTCACTAAATTTATGCGGCGGAATCTTATTGAACAAACTCGAATATAAAGCACTCTCTACCTGGAAAAGTCCATCAGTATTACCACTTCGGATTAACTCGAAAGCTTTTTCATCATCAATTGGAATATCCTCGGGCACAATTTTCTTGCCATAACGTGCCTCGACATTTCTACAAGCACGAGTTAATACACCCAAGGTCCGAAGACCCAGAAAATCCATCTTTAACAAGCCGAGCTCAGGAGTAAAATGTCCATCGTATTGAGTAATAACATCGTCATTTTTGCCAGTTGCACGCTTAAGCGGAACATGATCACTCATTGGATCGCGGCAAATAATTGTTGCACATGCATGTACGCCTTCGTTACGAATCCTATCTTCCAAAGCTCGTGCAGTATCAATGATTTTTTTTGCGCCTTCGTTTTCGTTATACAATTTTTTAAGATCAATGTTAGATTCAAGCGCGCTATCGATGGTAACACCCAAGTCATCGCCGATTAATTTACATATATCATCGCCCAAACCATATGGGTAATCCAGTACGCGAGCAGCATCTCTAACAGCATTTTTAGCCTTTAGCGTACCAAATGTAATAACTTTTGCAACATGATCATCGCCGTAAACATCACGAACATGGTCAACAACTTCTTCGCGTCTATCATCGTCAAAGTCAACATCAATATCGGGCATCTCGACACGCTCTGGGCTCAAAAAACGCTCAAACATAAGACCATTTTCAAGTGGATCGAGATCTGTAATTCCCAAACAATATGAAACGATTGAACCTGCAGCAGAACCACGGCCTGGTCCAACACCAATGCCATTCTTTCGAGCCCAAGCAATATATTCTTGAACAATTAAAAAGTACGCAGGGAAGCCTTGTTTGATAATAACATCGGCTTCATATTCATAACGCTCTTGAGCCTCTTTAGGAACAGGGTCACCATAACGTTTAACCAAACCCTCTTCACACTTTTTCCTAAAATAAGATTCCTCTGTTTCACCTTCTGGAAGTGGGAATTTAGGCAATATGCTTTCGCGCTCAAGTTCAACATTGCATTTTTCTGCCAATGAAACTGTGTTATCGCAAGCTTCTGTGAAATCCTTTAAAGCCTCACGCATCTCTTCTTCGGATTTCATATAAAACTGGTCATTTTCAAACTTCAAACGGTCAGTATCATGAACCAAAGAGTTAGTCCCAATACACATCATTACGTCTTGAGTATAGGCATCCTCTTTTAGAAGATAATGAAAATCATTTGCAGCAACAGTTTGAAGACCAGCATCATTTGCAATCTTGGACAATTGAATGTTTAAGTCATGTTGAGGCAAACCATTATCTGTGCTAATTCCTTGATCTTGAAGCTCAATGTAAAAATCGCCTTGGGCAAAACAGGTTGATAGTTTCTTTGCTCATTCAAGCGCTAAATCATACTGACCCTGGTCTAACATAATTGGAATAATTCCAGCCACACAAGCACTTGTACCAATTAAACCTTCGCCATATTTTTTAAGCATCGAAAAAGTTGTTCGTGGACGCCTATAAAAATTATCTACATGACTCTCGGACACCAGCTTTAACAAATTATGGTAGCCAACATTGTTCTTTGCAAGCAAAATCATGTGATAAAGTTTAGAGTTCATGTCTTTTTTGAGCTCTTCATCATCCGTAAAATAGATTTCGCAGCCATAAATTGGCTTAACTTTTTTACCAGTTTCCTTTTCGACCTTAATGCATGCATCAGACAGTGCGGGAACACCACTCATAACGCCATGATCGGTTATGGCTATTGCTGGCATGCCTAAATCTGCAGCGCGGCGCACCATGTCTTCGACGTGTGTTTGCCCATCTAAAAGGCTATATTCTGTATGATTATGTAGGTGAACAAAAGCCATGGGCCTATAATATCATGAATCAATAAAAATACCTCTTGAATATTTAACAGTTTTAAGAATAATGCTTGCATATTCTTATATTTCCTGTAAAATACCACGAACGGATGCCAGCGTGGCTCAATGGTAGAGCAACTGATTTGTAATCAGTGGGTTGGGGGTTCGATTCCCTTCGCTGGCTCCACTAAAGAAAGGATAATCATGACAAATAAATTAAGTAAATTATTTATTTTTGCGATTGCATTAGTTGCAGCCACTATGGTTATTATTCCTCTTTCTTCTTGTAATGAATCAAAATCCACCTTAGATAAATACTTTGGTGCAGTTTATAACAGAGGTGGGTCTGCTGCCAGAACCGAAAACACTTTATATGCTTATACATATGCAATCGAAAGTGGAGCAACATGTATTCAAGCTGATATGCAAATGACAAAAGATGGCGTGATTGTTCTAAATCATGACCCATTTTTAAATTCTGCATATGTTAAAGATAAAAATGGTAATTACGTTAAAGATAAAGAAGTTGATATTCGTACAATTACATATAAAGAACTTCAAACATATACAATTGGACCTGTAGATAAAAACAACAAATACTATCAAGATAATCCTATCCCAGAAGTAGAAGTTACTGCAAAAGTTCCAACGCTAGAAGAACTATTCCAGCTTGTTGAAACATCTAAGAATAAAGATGTACTGCTTAACTTAGAAGCAAAACTTTATTGCGACCCTTCAACTGGCGCTTATTATGCAAATAATGTAGACAAAGAGAAATTTATCAACACATTTTATGATCTAGTTAAAAATCATAAGATGGAAAATAGAGTTATTTTGAGTTCTTATGATTGGAGCATATTCCCAATTATTAATCAGCTTGATAAAGAGATTGATACTGGTGCAATATGAAGAATTACTCCAAGTGAAGATATCGGAATTGGAAACCTTTGGTTTACTAAAGAAGAAGCTTCCCCATGGCTAAATGGAAATAATGTTCATGCATTTGACGAAGGAATTATTGCCATTGCATTTGCTCTTGATTGTGATTATATCCTTCCAGAAAAAGATTCATATTCTACAGAACAAGTTGAAGATGCTCATAATTGGGGTATGAAGGTTATTCCTTGGTCACTTAATTCAGAGACTGAAATGGATCATGCTTGAAATATAGGTGTAGATGGGATTGTAAGCGACAACGGCGAATTGCTTCGTTCTTTCTTGGAAGATAAAGAAGAAGATTTATTAAAACCTTATTCATTTAAATCTGATTATCATATAGATTAATTTGCCCGAAGCTGATAAATATTCTAGATTAATAGCCATCTATGGCGAAGAAAAACTCAAACGTCTAAATAATAGCAATGTTGCTGTAATAGGGCTAGGTGGGGTAGGATCTTATTGTGTAGCTGCACTTACACGAAGCGGCATTGGGACGCTGACGATCTGTGACTTCGACGTTGTTGAAGAATCAAACATCAATAGACAGTTATTTGCTACAGAAGAAACAATTTCTCGCAAAAAAACTGAAGTTGCTAGCGATTATCTAAAAAAGATTAATTCAAAACTTGAAATTAAAAGCTTTGCAGAAAAATTAAAAGACACAAATGCTTCAGCAATTCTAAATAATGCAGATTATATCGTTGATGCTATTGATGACGTGAACGCAAAAATCACAATTGCAAAATACGCCGAAGACAAAGACATTCCAATTGTGTCTTGTATGGGTACTGCAATGAAAACTGACCCTTCAAAGTTAAAATTTGCAGATATTTACAAAACTGATACTTGCCCATTGTGTAAAAACGTTAGAAAACTTGCAAAGGAAGCTGGAATTGAGAAACTTGAAGTTTTATATTCTGATGAAACAAGCTTAAAATCACAAAATGGACAGATGGGTTCCACTTCATATTTACCACCTATAGCAGGTTTAATGCTGGCTGGAAAAGTTATCGATGCGATTTAGCTCTGGGATGAGCAGCTAAATATTCTTCCTTTATATGAGAATTAGAAACATGGGTGTAAATCTGCGTTGTTGAGATGTCAGAATGCCCCAAAATGTCTTGGATAACACGAAGGTCAGCCCCGCCTTCGAGCATATGAGTCGCATATGAATGTCTAAGCGTATGCGGATGCAAATTCTTTACACGAATTGCTTCGCCAGACTCCTTAACTATCGTATGAACACTTTGACGCGATAGCCTTGAGCCATGATTATTCAAAAATACGGCCGAAGAAAGTTGCTTCGCCCCTCTCTCAAGACCAGGCCTAGAATTTTCGAGATAATCTCTCAAAGTTTGCGCGGCACTTCCAGAAATTGGAGAAATTCTATCCTTTCCACCCTTACCATGTACAAGCAAAAAGCCCTCATTTATTACGCAATCTTCAATATTTAATCCACAAAGTTCACTAACACGCAAACCACAACCATATAAAACTTCCATAATTGCTTTGTTCCGAAGAGCCGCAGGAGTTGTATCCGGCATTAAGTCTAACAAGTGACAAATTTTATCGATACTCAAAACGTCTGGAAGCTTTTGCTCAGGCTTGGGCAAAGCAACACTTGCCGCAGGATTCTTTTTTACATCGCCTTCGCGCATTAAGAATTTATAAAGACCTTTAATAGCGGAAACTTTGCGCTTAATACTTGAAGCCTTCATATAAGGATTAAGTTGCTTTTCGTAATTAATAATATCTTCACGTTTTGCACTATTTACCATTAGTGGTGGTTTGCAAGACTTCAAATATTTCTCAAAATGAAGCAAGTCACGCGAATATGCATCAATTGTATTGCTTGATGAACCCTGTTCTATGCGCAGGTAATTAATGTAATTTCTACTAAAGCCACTTAAATTTTCTTGATCATTAGCCATTTAATTCCTTACGAATAGAATTTCAATCTGGCATATATTTTGACATAAAATCTTTGAAATCTTTACCATGGTTTGAATATTTTAAATGTGTAAGTTCGTGCAAGATAACATAATCAAGAAATTTTTTATCCATACCTACCAGTTGCCCATTTAACATTATGCGTTTTTTATTTTTATCGCAAGTTCCCCACACAGTTTTTGCTCATCTAACAACAACCTTTTCAGGCTTTAGACCAGTAATTTCTTCCCACTTCTTAAAGTAAGGCTCTGCCTGGGCAAGAAGTTCTTGTGCATAAAAATCTTTAAGCTGTTTTTTCTCTTTTTCGCTCTTAAAGTTACTACGGTCAAACAAATCTTGAATACTTTTATTCCTCAACTTGGACCTCTCAATAACTTTTGCTTGGGATTTAAGTATTCAATCCTTTTTACTAGCAACAAACTTTTCAACACGTCTCATGCTAATGTATAAAGGGGCAGAAACTTTGACTTCGCCGTTTGGCTCAGCAATTCTAATATTAATGTTTTTGATGTTCTTACGCGAAAAAGAAACTTGAATATTTTCTATTACAAGCTTCTCCATTTAGTCATTTGCATGTCGCAAATTGTAATGCTCCAAATTAGCATTTCATACTTCGGCAGTTTTTGGATGAAGAGTCTTGCCTTGTTTAATAACAGAAATTGTCGAATAGGCGAAGACACGGCAAAACAAATCTTCAATAGAAATCTTGCCAATTAGGTCTACAAGCTCGTCATATTCTTCATATTCACGGCTTGGGTCTAAAGCGTCAGCAATATATATAACCATATCAAGCCTACTCATACGAACATTAGCAGTTGTATGGTTAATAACAGCTTTTAATACATCGGATGGAATATTTGGATACTCTATGGCCAGTGCAAAAGCAGCGGTAGCACCATGCATAACCTTCGGCATTTTATCGATAACTTCCTCTGTTGTAAGAGCGTCTGCACCCACGGCGTAAATTCTCTTACGCATTGCATCTTCGTCATAACATTTATCTCAATCATGTAAAGCTGCAGCAAGACGAGCTTTTTTGAAATCTACATCATAAACTTCACACAAAATTTTAGCCATCTCAATAACACCAAGCGTGTGAATATATCGCTTTTCATCAACGCGTTGTTTTAGATCTGCAAGCCTTTCTTCAAAAAATTTGTCAGTATAAGGGTTGCGCTGTTCAGCGTTTTTAGAAATCTTCCTACTTTGAAAATCAAAAATATCTATCATTTTAGCTGACTACCGTCCCAACATTTTGGCCTTGAACAACCTTAGCAATATTTCCAGTTTCAAACATATTAAATACGACAATAGGAATGCCATTTTCTTGAGCCATAGTAAATGCTTTTTCATCCATAATTTTCAAGCCAAGGTCGATAGCTTCGTCAAAACTTAATGTATCGAAGCGTTGTGCATCTTTGTTTACAGCTGGGTCGTCATCATAAACACCATCGACTTTAGTAGCCTTCAAAACACAATCGCAGTTAAGCTCGTTAGCACGAAGTGTTGCGTTTGTATCGGTAGTGCAGAAAGGCTTACCAGTTCCGCCTCCCAAAACAACAACGTTTCCTTTGTCTAAACTCTCACAAGCTTCAACAGGGTCATAAGTTTTACAAACATCAGGCATTACAATTGCAGAAAATACTTCACTGTTAAATCCTTCATTTTTAAGAACTTCGCAAAGTGTCATGGAATTAATTACAGTAGCAATCATTCCCATATAATCTGCTTTTTCTCTATCAATTTCATTTTGATTAGCGCCACGCATAATATTTCCACCACCAGTTACAATGGCTATTTGAGCGCCAGCTTCGATTAATGGTTTGATTTCGTTTGCGATATTTTTAAGGAGGGAAATATCAAAAGCATTACCTGACTTGTCAATAAAAGCTTCTCCAGAAATTTTTAATAAAACTCTTTTAAACTTTAAATCTGACATTATTTCCTCTTCTCTTTTTCAAACTCAATAATTTCCCAGTCGTTCTTTTTAGCATATCTCTTTAATGTAGCATCTGGATCTACAGCATAAACATGAACGGCTTTATCAAGCAAATCTTTATCGGTATAATGATCAGCCAAGGCATATTCTATCTCTCAATTGCCTTTTCCAAAATGCTCATCAGCATAATTATATAATCTTTTTATCTTTTCTTCACCGGCAACACATTCTCCATCAACTTTTCCAGTGTATTTACCTTTTTCGTCAACTTCCATTTTGGTTCCTACAATATGCATAAAGTCATGACGTTTGGCGAAGCTTTCTAAAGTTGCTGTAAAAGCACCTGACAAAATGACTAATTCCATACCGTCCTGACGAAGCTCTTCAGCAATCTTCAATAAAGGTTCACGAACAGTTTCTTCTAAATTTTCTTCATAAAATTTATCGATGTAATTGTCAACTTCGTCGGCGTCTACGTTTTCGAAGGCACTAAAAATCAACTCGCGCGCAGTTTTTTCCTTATAAGGTAAGTGTGCTTTGTATCTAATGCCTCAAAACATTAAACGAATAACAGTGCGTTTGCGAAATTGCTTCTTGTGCAAAAGCTCCAAAGAAAGTTGATGGCCCGACTGTTCTGGGATCAGCGTGCCATCAAAATCAAAAACTGCTAATTTAGTCTTCATTTATTTTAAATATTCGTCAATCGCTCCAGCGGCAGTTTTGCCAGCCCCCATAGCCAAAATAACTGTTGCAGCACCAGTAACAGCATCTCCACCAGCGTATACACCTTCACGTGAGGTTGCACCTGTGTCTTCGGCAACAATAATTCCGCCTCATTTTTGAACATCCAAACCATCTGTTGTATCTTTGATTAGAGGGTTAGGATTTGTTCCAAGAGCCATAATTACACAATCTACGTCTAAGGTTTCTGTCTCACCTTCGATAGGAACAGGACGGCGACGGCCAGAATCGTCAGGCTCGCCAAGTTCCATCTTTTGACAAACAATTGAATTAACCATATAGTTATCGTCACCCTTAATCTCAATAGGGCTGGTTAACAAATGGAAGTCAATTCCTTCTTCCTTAGCATGTTCAATTTCTTCACGACGTGCAGGAAGCTCTTCGTCAGTACGACGGTAAACAATTGTTACGTCCGCACCTAAACGCTTAGAACAGCGTGCAGCATCCATTGCAACATTACCACCACCAACAACTGCAACATGCTTTGGATGCATAATTGGTGTGGAAGAATCATCTTTGTATGCCTTCATTAAATTGATACGTGTCAAAAACTCGTTAGCAGAATAAACACCTTTAAGATTTTCACCTGGAATTCTCATGAACTTAGGAAGACCAGCACCACTGCCAATAAATACAGCGTTGAAACCTTTCTCTTTCATAAGTTCATCAATTGTAATGGTACGACCAACAACAACATCAGTCTCAACCTTAACACCAAGGTCTTTTAAGGTGTTAATTTCTTTTTGAACGATAGCTTTTGGAAGCCTAAATTCTGGAATACCATAAACCAAAACGCCACCAGCAAGATGTAAAGCCTCAAAAACAGTAACATCATAGCCTTTGCGAGCAAGGTCACCTGCACAAGTCAAACCAGCAGGACCAGAACCAATAATAGCTACCTTTTTACCATTGCTTGCAGGCTTTGCAGGCTTATCGCTAACATTTTCATTGTGCCAATCAGCAACAAAACGCTCAAGACGACCAATACCAACAGGCTCACCCTTCTTACCACGAACACAAAGTTGCTCGCATTGAGTTTCCTGAGGGCAAACACGTCCACAAACTGCAGGCAGACTACTATCTTTTGAAATTTCTTGATAAGCACCCTCGTAATCTTTTTCTTTAATATGATTAATGAATTCAGGGATGTTAATGTTTACTGGACAACCAGCAACGCAAGTAGGTTTCTTACAACCAAGGCAACGCTCAGCTTCGTCCAGTGCAACTTCTTCGGTATATCCAAGAGCAACTTCGTTAAAGTTCTTGTTACGAACATCAGGCTCTTGCGAAGGCATTGGGTTTTTTTCTAAACTTTTGTTGTAAGCCATCGTTATGCCTCCTTCTTATATAGATTACAGGTCTCTTCATGACGCTTTTTCTCTCATTCACCATATGTTGTAGCACGAGCCATAACCTCATCAAAGTCAATTAAATGACCATCGAAGTCCGGGCCATCGACACATGCGAATTTTGTCTCGCCACCAACAGTTAGACGACAACAACCACACATGCCAGTACCATCGATCATAATTGGATTCATGCTAACAACTGTAGGCTGATCATATTTCTTTGTAGTTAAACAAACAAACTTCATCATAATTAATGGACCGATGGCGATAACTTGATCAAATTTCTCGCCAGCTTCTAACATGCGCTCTAAAGGAGCTGTAACAACACCTTTTTCGCCCCATGTACCATCATCAGATGTTCTAATTAATTCTTTTGAGTTAGCTTCAAACTCATCTTCATAAAAAACGATGTCTTTACTTCTAAAACCAACAATCGCAGTAACGTCAACACCTTTTTCATGAAGTTTTTTACAAATTGGAAGTGCAATTGCAGAACCAACACCTCCACCAATAACGCAAACTTTCTTCATGTTATCGGTCTCGGTTTCTTTTCCTAGAGGGCCAACAAAATCTGCAATAGTATCACCTTTTTGCTTGTGATTAAGCATTTCAGTTGTGGCACCAACAGGTTGAAAACATACGCTTACATAACCTTTTTCACGGTCCCAATCAGAAACCGTTAAAGGAATACGCTCGCCATCTTCTTCAACACGAAGAATTACAAACTGTCCAGGTTCACATTTAGCAGCAACTAAAGGAGCTTCAACAGTAATCTTCTCCACAACAGGGTTCATCTGTTGCTTATCAACAATTTTAAACACGATTTTACCTTTCTATAAACTGTGTCAGCAATTATAGTACAAATAGCCTTTATAAGTACAAAAAATCCCGCCAGTTTCAACCAGCGGGATTTAATTATTTTAGCAACAACTATCGGTTATATTGTTTACGAGCTACAGCAAAAGCAGCAATAGCAACTAAACCTAAACCAACAAGAGCAACAAAAGGAATCGCATCACTAGTCTGTGCAATTAGTCCACTGTAATGAACAACCCCTGTAAGACCTGTTGCACCTTGTGCGAATTCGAAGGATTCGCCTCTGTGATATTTTGTTCCAGCCATTTCGCAGTATTCAAATGTGTGTCCATCTTGACCAACAGGCTTACATGTAATCGAAGCATAATATCCCGATTCTTGATCTGCATGTCCATTAAAAACCCCATTCTCATCAATAGTAAATGTTGCACCAAAAGGTAATTGCTCTGTCGGAAAACCAACATTTTCAACAGTTCATTTAGAGCACTTCTCTTCAATCCTACCATCTGGACCATATGTGTCTAATGAAATAACAAAATTCTTATGAAAATCAGCACCTAAAATAGCAATGTCAGCATCTTCCAAGTCAATATTTTCAGTTACGTAACCAATTCCTTCTATTACATCTTTTGGTTTATCCGGGTCATATGCATAAATGGCTTTACTTGGATAAGAAGACATAATAATAAGCTCATCGAATTTAACTTCGTCTTTAAATAATGAAGCATCCAAGCCTGACATTTGATAGCTACCATCTGCTCCAGAATGAGTAGTTGCATAGACTTCACCTGATTTTTCGTTGCCCAGAGAAACATCGGCACCAGAAACTGTTTCATTTACTACTCCAGTTGTAACCTTTCCAGTTATTGTTACAGAACTGTAATCAGATGGCTCACTTTTCTTAAATACACCTTCTACCTGTTGAGGCTTTGTATATTGACCTTCTTTACAGTCATACTTGTCAAAAATATACGATTTATTTTTAGAAATAGCTGATACTGTAACAGTCCAAGTGGATGTGCCAAATTGATATGTAATTGATAATTTACTTTGATCTGTTTTATCTTTTGAAAATGAAAAATTCGTAACTTCTGCAGGAAGTTTCAATACATTATTTTCTCATTTTGCACCGCACCCTTCAGGACGATTGGCATCAAAAAAACAATCTTTGTCATAGTCTCCAGCAAGAGAAAAAGTGATAGTAAGATTTTCATTTGCTTGCTGCTCTGCTTGTTGTTCTACTTCATTTTCATTGGCGATAGAAAACGAAAAGAACATCATTGAAATTGCTAAAGCTACAATAGCAAAAGCAATACCAAGCCCTAAATAATTTCTCTTTTTAATTTTAGTCATAATTGCTCCTTTCATAAAAAAAGAGGGGTCATACTTCCTCTGTATATAATATTTTACCACAAATTAAATAATTTCGCGACGGTCTTCGAAGGCACGGCCTAATGTGACTTCGTCAGCAAATTCAAGATCGCCACCTACTGGAATACCACTTGCAGGACGGGTTAACTTAACTCCAAGTGGCTTTAATTGTCGAGTAAGATACGAAGCAGTGGTTTCGCCTTCGATGTTAGGGTTTGTTGCGATGATAACTTCGGAGACATCAGAATTTGAAAGCCTAGAAATTAGAGGTTGAATGTTAAGGTCCTCTGGTCCAATGCCATCAATCGGCGAAATTTCTCCACCCAAAACATGATAGACACCATTAAAAGCAAGGCTTCTTTCAATTGGAGGAATGTTTCGAGGTTCGCAAACAACACAAATTACCGAATGGTCACGGCTTCCATCCGAACAAATTTCACATTCATCAGCTGTTGAGTAATTAAAACAGGTTTTGCAAAAATGAACTTTGTCCTTAACTTCGCTGATTGTGTGGGCTAAATTGTGAGCAGTCTCGTCATCGGTATTTAAAATTCAATATGCGATACGCTGAGCAGACTTCGGACCAACACCTGGCATTCGCTCAAGTTCTGCGAGCAATTTTTCAATTGTATGCGAATCGTCTTTTGGCATTAAAGACCTGGGATATTCATTCCGCCAGTAACGGCTGACATTTTTTCTTCGCTGATTGCATGCATTCCACGAAGCGCTTCATTAACAGCAGCAAGAACAAGATCTTGAAGCATTTCTACATCTTCAGGATCAACTGCCTCTTTCTTAATTTCAAGAGCAGTTAGCTCCATATTTCCATTAACAGTTGCACTGACCATCCCACCGCCAGCTTCAGCAGTATGATCCATCAATGCAAGCTCTTGCTGAACAGCATTTAAATTTTTTTGCATCATTTGTGCTTGCTTCATCATTTTTTTCATGTCCATAATTAACTCCTATTCCTCAGTAATATTATAGGCACCATAATTATTTAAGATATTCTTAATTGAATCATTATTCTCGGAATCGCTATAGTCCGAAGACGACTCACTTGGGAATGGGTCTTCGTCGGCATCCTCTAAAATATCAGATTTTTCTCTAAAATTATTCTCGAAAGTGGGATTAAAACCATCGTTTGAATTTTCGTCTATCTCGATGTTAAAACCAACATCCAAACCCATTACAGCTTTAATCTCATCATGGATTTTCTCCATGCTTTCGGGTTTTTTAAGAACGCCAACATTAAAGCTAGCACTGGCTGGGAAAGTAAGTATGAATTGCTTAGTTAAATCGTTGTAGCTTGGTGTTGCAGTGATTAAAGTAGCACCAAAAGCAGGGTATTTTTTTCGAATATTCGAAAAGGCAGCATGCCACAACTTAGTTAACTCTGTATTGCTATTGAGATTTTTTGCCTCGGCTTCGGCAGGAGTAACAACATTTGCTTCCTCTTTAAGATTTTTTCGCTCTTCAGAAAAATTGGTTGCTTGAGGCCTTTCAGGAATTTTTAAATCTGGAACGGTATTCTCTTTATCAACAGATTCAACTTTCTTTTCTTCCTTAATAACATTTACAACTTTCTTTGGCTTCTCTTCAACATTAACTGGAGGTTTTTCACTCTCTACAACTGGCTCCGAAGGCGTCTCGCTCAAAGTTCGAGACAAATCGCCTTCGGCAGCAACAATTTCTAGATTTGAAATTCTTTCTGCTAAGCCCTCTAAGCTATAATCGCTTTTTGCATTTGCAATTTTTGCCATGGCGACCTCAAAAGAAAGCCTAAGATTTGTACTAGTTTTCATTTGAGTTTGAAGTTCGCTTAAAACAATTAATATGCGATGTAGCCTTTCTGCGTTATAGAGATTAATATGATTTTCAATATAATCTGGCAAAGGCTTATCAAGCTTTCCTCCAGCACAAGAAACATACATGTCCCTAACCAAAGCTATTAACTTCAAAGTAACTTTATTAAAGTCAACACCATTGTTTGCTTCATTTTGAATCCACTCAAAGACACTTGGAAGGTCACGCATACCAAGGCTCTCAATTAAAGCATCGAAGTCTGCGTCTGAATCGCTTGCATAACTCTCATCCAAGCTTTGACTCGTAAGCTCCCCGCTGGAATATGCAATCATTTGCTCCAAACTTGTAAGTGCGTTTCTCATAGCACCTTGGGCATTTTGAGCAATATTGCGGAGGGCATCGTCATCGGCCTTAACTTTTTCATGCTCACAAACGTATTTTAAACGTTCTAAAATATCAGTAGCAGAAATAGAAGAAAAATCAAAGCGTTGACACCTTGACAAAATGGTCTCTGGAACTTTTTGAGGATCTGTTGTACATAAAATAAAAATTACATGTTCTGGAGGCTCTTCCAAAGTTTTAAGCAGTGCATTAAAAGCTGCAGTGGAAAGCATATGAACTTCATCGATGATATAAATCTTTTTTGAACCACGAGTAGGAGCAAAACCAACTCTGTTGATAATTTCCTCCCTGACATTTTCAACGCCAGTGCGACTTGCAGCATCCAATTCATATACGTCAACATGGGAACCCTTGGCAATGTCGGTACAATCGTTACATTTACCACAGAAACTTACGCTTGGACTTTTGCCATCTGCAGTATTTTGACACATACAAGCCTTAGCTAAAAGCCTGGCCATGGTAGTTTTACCTGTACCACGAGGCCCACAGAACATATAAGCATGAGTAATTTTATCTGATGAAATAGCATTCTTTAAAGTTTGCAAGATATGCTTTTGACCCACAACATCGTCAAAAACATTTGGCCTATATTTGCTATATAAAGCCTGCGCCATTATTTTTTCTTCTTTCTTGAATCTACGAATGCTTTAATAACGCCGATAACTGCCGGCATTACTGATACTAACACTATTCCAATTACTATTAAACTAAAATGTTCTTGAACAAAAGGCACGTTTCCGAAGAAATAGCCAATGAGCGCAAAAGTCGTAACTCATGCAACTCCACCAATTACATTTCATAGAGTAAATGTAGGAAATTTCATTCTCCCAAGACCACATGCAAAAGGTGCAAAAGTCCTAAAAAATGGCATAAATCGCGTAATTACAACAGTCAAACCACCAAAGCGGTCAAAAAAGCTATTCAATTTATTCATACGCTCTTTAGTCATGCCTTTAACTTTTCCAGATTTAATAATTCTCTCACCGAAGAAGCGTGCAATCCAATAGTTGGACGTATTACCTAAAATAGCTGCAGCATAAAACACAATTAAAACCATTCAAATGTTAAGGTTTTGACCACCGTCTGGTACCCCGCCTTCGGCAGAAAATACACCAGCAGCAAAAATTAAAGAATCGCCAGGTAAGAATGGGAAGAAAACCACACCTGTCTCAATAAAAACAACCAAGAAAAGAGGTGTGAAAACACCAATTGGACCAAGAACTGCAATTCATCCAAGAATAACTGATCTAGGATCCTTTAAAAGAGTTACGAAAAAGTTAAAAATATTACTTATTACTTCCATACTTACCTTATAAAATGAGCAAAAAAAATGGGCTAAAACGCTCATCAGAGGCCCCTTATGGCTGCTCCATCTCTGGCCTGACCAGGTTCAAGGCGTGTTGCCGCCTTAGCCCACTAGAATTATACCAAATCGTAATATATATAATTACGAAATTTGATTTGCTTTGGTATAATTGCGTGAGCAAATATGAAAGGAAAAACGTGGGGAAAGATTTTGAAAATTTAACTGGCATATTAATAACAATTAAAGAGTTTGTTGGTGATGCTGTTATTGATACTCTTCAAGTTATTCCGTTTCTATTAGTCACATACATTATTTTGGAGTTTATGGAACATCGAATGACCAAAGCCTCTCTAAAAAGATTCGAAAAAGCTGGTCCTTTAGGTCCGATTATTGGATCGGCACTGGGAATTATTCCTCAATGTGGTTTTTCATCCATGGCTTCGACATTTTATGCCGGAAGAGTAATTACTCTGGGAACTCTTATTGCAGTTTATCTTTCAACTTCAGATGAAATGATTCCAATTTTTATTGCTGGAGGAATTCCATTGTCTGAGATGTTGGTTATTATTGGAATTAAATTTGTAATTGGCATAATTGTCGGTTTTATTATTGATGCACTAATGAAAAACAGAATAAAACTCAATACAAATAAGAAGCATGTTTATGAAATCCATAAACTTTGCGAAAGAGATCATTGTAGTTGTGACCATGATGGAAAAAATAAAGCAACTAAAATATTACGTCCTGCAATTCAACACACATTTCAAGTTACAGTATTTATATTTATTATTACATTAATTATTAATATTATTATTGAATTTACTGGTGGCTTTGATGCATTGCAAAGTATTGAGCCTCCAAATAAATTCATTCCTGTAGTGGCCACATCAATAGTTGGTCTTATACCTAACTGTGCTGCAAGTGTTACTATTTCACAACTTTATGTTGATGGAATTTTAGGTCCTGGTGCTTTGTTAGCAGGCTTGTTAGATGCAGCAGGTGTAGGCTTAATTGTTTTATTCAGAAACAACAGACCGATGAAGCAAAACTTATTTATTGTTATAGCAATTTTTGCGATAAGTGTAATTTGTGGATCAATTGCAACTTTATTTTTAGGATAAATGGCTAGAAAAAAACAAGGACATACCGAAAATAAATTAGGGACAGCAAAAATCGGTTCACTATTAATTGAGTTTTCTATTCCTGCAGTTGCTGGAATGGTATTAAGCTCGTTTTATAACTTGATTGATACAGCATTTTTAGGGCAAGCATACCCCGATGGCTCTGGCGTTGCTGTTACAACACTTGCTTTACCAATAATGTTGCTCTTGCTTGCTTTTACAATGCTCCCGGGTCAAGGTGGTAATGCGCTTGCTGCAATTCTTCTAGGAAAGAATGATAAAAAGAAAGTTGAGCAATGCTTGGGTAACTCATTTTTATTGTTGATAGGCTTTGCTGTAATAATTGCATTATGTGGTTGACTGTTTATCGATTTCCTTCTTTCTGTAATTGGAACTCCAGAAAACCTATGGGAAGGAACGAAGACATTTGTCCAAATCCAATGCTTCGGCTTTATCTTCCTATCTATTGGAATGGGTATGAATAACTTTATTAGGTCTGCAGGTGCTCCAAGAATGGCATTGATGACTAATGTAGTTAGCGTAATTGTTTGTATCGCACTAAATTGACTGTTTGTTTTGGTATTGAATTGAGGCATAGCCGGTAGTGCTGTTGCTACAATTTTAGGCCAAGGTGCAGGTGCAGTATTGGTAATTTGGTTCTTTATCTTCTCTAAAAAGGCCGAATTTAAATTAAAGCTTTCAGGATTTATCCCAGACTTTAAACTTATGGGACGAATTTTAATGATGGGACTTGCTTCATTTGCCATGAACCTGGCATCTACAATTATTTGTATTGTATTTAATTGAGTTGTTGGATATTACGGTGCTTTGTCTGAGCTTGGAGCTCAAGGCGCACTTGCAAGTATTGGTGTTGCACAAAAAGTTGCTACCTTTGCATTTATGCCATTAATTGGTGTTGCGATGGGAGCCCAACCAATCATCGGTTATAACTATGGCGCTAAAAATTGATCAAGAGTATTTAGGTCGCTTCGTCTTTCTATAACTACAGGTGTTGCAATAGGTACCTTCTTTTTAATTATTTGCTATTTGATTCCAAACGAAATTGTACATTTATTTGGCATTTATGGTGAGCTTGAAGAATTCTCTGCAACAACCTTGATGATCTATATAACTTTTTTCCCACTTGTTGGCTTCCATGCAGTTGGAGGTTCATATTTCCAAAGCAGTGGCCAGCCAATTAAAGCTGCAATCTTAGAGTTAACAAGACAGGTTATTTTCCTAATTCCGATGTATTTGATTCTTCCCGAATTAATGTTATATTTAGGAATAATTCAAGATGGACTAATTGCGGTTATATTATGTCCTCCACTAGCTGACTTCTTCTCAAGTTTAATTACAATTGTGTTTGTATTTATTGAGGGTTCTAAACTTCGAAAGAAAATGAAATCTAATTAGAATCTTCTTCAGGTTTGATTTCAACTTTATTATAAATATTTCCTGCAAGCATTTTTGCAGGAGTCGAGAGCACTGTTCCAATATATCCCGCATCAGGCACACGCATTACATAAATCGACCCATCAGTTTTTCCAGAATCACTAACATCATCGCTAACAGTTTTGCAAATTGCGCAATCCACTTTATCTAAATACTTGGTGATTTTTTGATCGGGGGCAACTACAAATACAAGGTCAACCTCGTCTTCGTAACGAAGTTTATAAATATTTTCTTGAACAGCCTTCATGCTTTTTGTTGGAACATTGCTTGCAATGGCTTCATTCAAAAGCTCCGAAGTCACACTAATAACCCCGATTTTCCAAAGTCCTCTTTCGAATACTTCACCATGTGTATAGGCAGAATAATCATTAACTTTAATCCTGCAAACTGTCGAAGACATATCCAAATAGTAGTTTCTAACATTTTCTAATGTGGCTTTTTCGGTTTTTAGCTTTGAATCTTTATTAGATTTATCGTCAGTTGACTCAGTACCTGGGAAAACAAATTCATTTGTAAGTATATGATCCTTAGGTTTTGTTGTGGCTTTACGAGGAGTATTGTCTCCCTCAAAAATAATTGTGAGATAACCATCCAGCTGTCCAACATTTGAATCGATACTTGAAGCAGTTACATCCAAAGAGTGACTCAAAGAAATATAGCCTCAAACTGCAAGGAAAATTCCAAGTATAGCAGCACAAAAAACAATTAAACCAATATGCTCACGATGTTTTTGTCTTTTATTTTCTACAAAATTTTCCGTAAAAACTCCCCTGTATATGAGCCTTTAACTTTTGAAACTTCCTCAGGTGTTCCGGTAGCGATAATCTTACCGCCGCCATCCCCGCCTTCGGGACCCAAATCAACAATATGGTCCGCACATTTTATCACATCTAAGTTATGTTCAATAACAAGCACGGTGTTTCCGCTATCAACCAAACGATTCAAAACATTTAGAAGCTGGCGAACGTCTTCGAAGTGAAGGCCAGTCGTTGGCTCATCTAAAATATAGAATGTTTTTCCAGTTTGGACTCTTTGAAGCTCACTTGCAAGCTTTACACGCTGAGCTTCACCACCTGATAAAGTAGTTGCAGGCTGACCCAAATGAATATATCCAAGACCAACGTCATATAAAGTTTGAAGTTTGCGTTTGATATTGGGAATATTTTCAAAGAACTTCAAAGCTTCATCAACCGTCATATTTAAAATGTCAGAAATATTTTTGCCACGGTATTTGACAAGTAAAGTTTCTCTGTTGTATCTTGTTCCGTGACATTCCTCGCAAGGAACATAAATGTCTGGCAAGAAATGCATTTCAATTTTAATTTGACCCTCGCCTCGACATGCTTCACATCGGCCACCTGGAACATTAAATGAAAATCTTCCTGGAGAATAGCCTCGAACCTTTGAATCGGGAGTGCTTGCATACAATGCACGAATGTCATCTCAAAGACCAATATAAGTTGCAGCATTGCTTCGGGGGGTTCGGCCAATTGGACTTTGATCAATGGTAATAACTTTATCTAAATTCTCAAGCCCATCAATCTTCTTATATTCCCCAGTACTTTTATGAGCATTGTTAAGCCTATTTGCAAGAGCCGGAGACAAAGTATCTGAAATTAGCGAGCTTTTCCCAGAACCAGAAACACCAGTAACTACAGTAAAAGTGGACAGTGGAACTTCGAGTTTAACATTGTTTAAATTATGTTGTTTGGCACCAGTTAAAACAAGCTTGCCGTTTGTCTTCGGACGCCTTACTTTGGGAACTTCAATCTTTTTAGCACCACTTAAATATTGACCAGTGATGGATTTTTTTGTTTGTTCAATCTTTTTTGGAGTACCAGCAGCCACTACATAACCACCATTTTCTCCAGCTAAAGGACCCATATCCACAACAAAATCTGCACTTCGAATGGTTTCTTCATCATGCTCTACAACAACCACGGTATTACCAAGTTCACGAAGTTGCTCTAAGGTAGCAATGAGCCTTGCGTTATCGCGCTGATGAAGTCCGATGGAAGGTTCGTCCAAAATATACAAAACTCCAACAAGGCCAGCACCAATTTGAGTTGCAAGTCTAATACGTTGAGCCTCACCACCAGAAAGAGTTGCAGTAGCTCGCTCTAAAGTTAAATAATCGAGCCCTACATCAACCAAAAATTTCAAGCGAGCCTTAATTTCTTTGATAATTGGATCGGCAATTTGATGTTCGGCTTCACTAAACTTTTGCTTATCGTTAATATGCTCAAAAAATTCATAACAATCAGCCGCACTTAGAGTCGTTACATCATGAATTGACTTACCGCCAACTGTTACAGCCAAGATTTCTGGCTTTAAACGTTGCCCTTTACAAGTTTCACACTTACGCGTTGCAAAAAACTTCTCAAATTTTTCGCGCTGCCTATCGCTTTTAGCTTTTTTGAGTCTATATTTAATAGCGCCCGTGGCACCTTCCCATTCGATATACCAATGCGTTTGTCTGCCATCAACAGTTACGTAATCTACACGTAGGTCCTCGTCTTCGATGCCATAAAGAAGCGCGTCTTTAACTTTTTTTGGAAGGTTCTGCCATGGCGTATCCACACTTGCGCCCATTTGCTTGCAAACTGCAGCCAAAACTTGAGGGTAATAGTTTCCGCTGGTAAAAGGTGCCATCGCGCCTTCGGCAATTGAGAGAGACTTGTCTGGAACAATCAAACTTGGGTCGACTTCATCTTTGTAGCCAATACCCAAGCAATCGGGACAAGAGCCATATGGAGCGTTAAACGAAAAATCGCGTGGCTTTAACTCATCCATACTATGACCATGCTCTGGGCAAGCAAGAGCAAGACTAAAAATATGCTCACCTTTAGCCAATCCACCTTTTGCACCACTTGAAACCTTTTTAGACTTTAAACTTGTTTCATTTTCATCCAAAACTTGAACCAAAACCCTGCCTTCGGAGAGTTTAGTAGCAAGTTCAACTGCATCGGCAATGCGACTAGTGGCGTCTTTTTTCAGCTGAACCCTGTCAATAACAACATCAATAAAATGTTTAACTTGTTTGTTAAGACGGATTGGCTTTCCATCAAGTTTTTTAATTTCACCATCAATTCGAACGCGCGAGAAACCTTGCTTAAGCAAATCCGCAAAGAAATTGGTATATTCGCCCTTTTTACCAGCTACAACTGGGGACATAATTATCGCTCGTATAGGATTTTCGGCATCACCAGAACCAAGTTTTAAAATCTCGTCGGTAACTTGATCTGTTGTTTGAGCCTTAATAACTTTGCCACAATCCGGGCAATGAGGAATACCAACGCGCGCAAATAACAACCTCAAATAATCATAAATCTCAGTTGTTGTTCCAACTGTCGAACGAGGGTTCTTGCTTGTAGTTTTTTGATCAATCGAAACAGCAGGACTTAAACCATCAATGCTGTCTAAATCTGGCTTTTGCATCTGACCAAGAAACATTCTTGCATAGCTAGACAAGCTCTCAACGTATCTTCGTTGGCCTTCGGCATACATGGTATCGAAGGCAAGGCTGCTCTTTCCACTGCCAGAAAGCCCCGTTATTACAACAAACTTATCCCTAGGAATGTCGATATTAACATTCTGAAGATTATGCTCCCTAGCACCTTTTATGCTAATAAAC
>JAZUHG010000045.1:0-27361 GCA_045641605.1 Phoenicibacter sp.
GCATCATCGGCCTGCTCTGGTGGAACAATCGCAATCATTTTGCCCTCGTTAGCCACATGAAAGACATCATAACCCAAAATTTCACATGCACTCTTAACGGCCTTTTTAACCGGGACCTCAACTTCGTTTATAGTTATATCCACATTACTTTGCTCAGCAAATTCGTTTAACGTCGAAGCCACGCCTCCTCTTGTTGGATCTCTAAAACAGCGAATATCAGGCGCAGCCTTTAATGTATCTTGTACCAATTGATTAAGAGGAGCACTATCGCTTTTAATATCAGCATCAAAATTTAGACCTTTACGTGTAGACATAATAGATATGCCATGATCCCCTATGCTTCCACTGACCAAAACAACATCGCCATCTTTAATATTTCTACCACTTAAACTTTTATCAGCAAAAACAACACCAACACCGCTTGTATTTATAAACAATCCATCACATTTGCCTTTATCAACTACCTTTGTATCGCCAGTCACAATTGCAACTTTAGCTTCGGCAGCAGTTTTGGCAATGCTTTCACAAATTTTTCGCAAGTCACTAATTGCAAAACCCTCTTCTATAATAAATGAAATACTAATAGCAACAGGTTTTGCGCCACTTGTAGAAACATCATTAACCGTTCCACAAACAGACAAACGTCCAATATCTCCACCTGGGAAAAACAAGGGATTGATTACATAAGAATCGGTCGACATCACAATTTTTTCGTCACTATTGAGATCTAAATTGCTTAAAACTGTCGCATCGTCACCCAAATAAAGATCTTTACTCACATACGAGCTTACAAATATCTCGTCAATAAGCTCTTTCATGGCAATTCCGCCAGAGCCGTGAGCCATCGTGATGATGTCTTCGTTTTTAGACATTAAATTGATCTCCAAGTAGGGTTATTTGGGTTGCGAACATTGATATATGAAATTTTACCTTCATACTTAGACAAAAGTTCTTGCGCAACACGCTCTTTCTCGCGCAAATTCTCCGAAGTTCCAACCGCAATTTCTACTCCAGTATTTAAAAATAGGTTGGTTGAGTTTGCATCAGTAGCTTTGACGTTTTTAACTTGATTTTTAAGGTCAGTTGTCATTAGTGCAACAACATCAATTGCATTATTTACAGGGTCATCGCTGCAATATGATCCAATTTCGGGAGATACCGACGGACTAACATCCACAACATGCATAACACCTTCTACATCAGAATAAATTTGTTGATTGATGTTCTTTGCAGCTTCGGAATTTTTATCTGGAATTGGCATTAACCACATATGGTCCGAAGCAATAGCCCAATTTCTCTTTGAAGTATCACTCTCGGAAGTTGGAACCTCGACAATTGCTGTAACTTCACGCTCTGTAACATTAATAACAAGCGTATCTGGAAAAGCCAAAACGATATTTACATCTTGAATTCAAGCATCACGCTTGAGGCGCTTTGCAATTATGTCTGTATCAACCTTGAGTAGTGTTGTGTCTTCGGGGACCGAAACCAACTGGTTCATTTCATCATCGGTTAAGTGCTCAACACCATTAATCTCAACTTTTTCAATCTTAAAAGCATCAATAGTATATAAATAAACATAAGCCGCAACGCCAGCAACCAGAACAACACCTAACAGAATCAGCAAAAAGTTACGGAATTTTCTAGCCCTGCTCTTCCTAGCTCTTTCCTGTTTGCGAGCAGCTTTTTGCTTTTGAACTATGGTTGGGTTTTTAGTATCTACCTCAACTTCGTTCATATTAATTTCATTTTTCTTTCTCATCCTAGGCATATTAAAACAAACCCACCTCTTCGCTAAAACCAATAAATTTAAGTTCAGGTTCTAATTTAATACCTGCTTTGTCATATACTGCCTGTTGAATTTTTTCAATAAGCGCCACAACATCATTTGCTGTTGCATTATTTTCATTAACTATAAAATTTGCGTGCAAATCAGAAACTTTTGCACCACCAATGCTTACGCCCTTCAAATCACAACTCTCAATTAACTCGCCAGCAGATTTTCCCTCTGGGTTTTTAAAAACACTTCCACAACTGGCCTTTGAGACAGGCTGAGTTGCGCGACGATGCTCATTCATTTGGTCAATTTCTTTTCGAATTTGATTAATTTCATCATCGCTTGCAAAATCAAGTGAAAGTGTCGCGCTAATGACAAGCTCGTCAAGGAATGGTGAAGTTCTATAATCCCACTCATCTCCAAAGACAGACAGCTCCTCGACTTCGGTGTTTTGATTAATAACTTTAACGCTTAAAAGCACCGAAGACATCCAGCGGGTCTTTCTTCCAGCGTTCATCTTAACAGCACCACCAACTGTGCCTGGAATTCCTGCGCAAAACTCCAAGCCAGCCAAATTATTATTTAGCGCTTCATTTAAAGCCTTTGCAAGACTAACAGCTCCGCCAAATTCACAATATCCAGACGACTTATCGATGTTAATGTTCTTGAAATCGCCATCCAAAACAATAACAAGACCATCAAAGCCATCATCAGAGAACAATACATTTGAGCCTCCGCCCAAAATGAAGGTTTCAATGTTATTTTCCTTGGTTCAATTAAGCGATGCTAATAAGCTATGCTCATCATTAACCTTTGCTAAAAACTTGGCTGGGCCGCCAATTTTATAAGTGCAATAATTAGACAAGCTCTCATTTTCAAAAACTTGCCCATTGAAGTTATCTATTTCAACCAAAGGGTTCACTATTTAGATTTTTCCTTTAAAGCTTGAAGAATTT
This sequence comes from Phoenicibacter sp., assembly GCA_045641605.1. GTDB lineage: Bacteria > Actinomycetota > Coriobacteriia > Coriobacteriales > Eggerthellaceae > Equivita. Next base: position 2,734 of record JAZUHG010000045.1, read on the forward strand.
GTGGAGCCATCGAAGTAATATCGCCCGCCCCCATAGTAATAACCAGGTCGCCATCCTCGGCAATACCACAAATATGATCAACAATTTCTAACCTGTGTGGAACATAATGCGTTTCAGGTGACTTTTTAGATGCTTTGTCTTTAACAATTTTCAAGAAACTATAACCTGTAACACCTGGAACTGGGACTTCGCCAGCTCCATAAACGTTTGTGAAGGTAACGGTCTTACAACCATCGAAGGCGTGGGCAAACTCTTCGTTGAATATATCTCTAAAAAGTCCAATTCGGCTAAACCTATGAGGTTGCCAAATTACATGAACGTTCTTAAAATCAAGTTCAAAAGCAGCTTTTACAGTTGCAGCAATCTCGGTAGGATGATGAGCATAATCATCAACAACAGTTACGCCTGCCTCAGTTCCAATAACATCAAAGCGACGCCTAATACCACCAAAATTATTAAGTGCATCAACAACTTTTTGCGCGTCAAAACCCAAAGCATCAAGCAAAACAACCACACTAGCAGCGTTTTCGGCATAATGAATACCGGGGTTTTTAGGCAAACTGCAATCAAAACTTACAGGCTTTTTTCGTTTGGACTTTCCAACTTTAAAGATAGGCAAGTCCAACTTAAAAGTACAACCTACGCCTGAAGTTTTGTATTTAGAAATTTTTGCATCGCAATTATCACCAAAACCATATGTAATGACATTATTTGCAACCTTCTTCGTGATTTTCGTTAGCTCAACATCGTCGCCTGAACAAACAGCCAAACCATTTTTAGGAAGCAACTTGATAAAGTCCTCAAACTTATCATAAATTTCATTCATGTCCTTATAATGGTCAAGATGATCAGCCTCTATATTCGTGATAATTGCAGCATATGGGCTTAAATATGTGAATGACTTGTCACTTTCGTCAGCCTCAACAACATAGTATTCGCCATCGCCATACCTAGCATTTGTACCAAAAGGACGTACAACCCCACCAATCAAAAAGCTTGGGTCTTCGTCAATTTGATAAAGCGCACTGGCCAACATCGACGAAGTCGAGGTCTTACCATGGGTTCCGGTAACAGCTAATGTCTTTTTGTCTCTACCAAGATATGCTAAAAGCTCTGCCCTGTGTCAAATTGGAATTTTTGCATCTTTAGCAGCTTTAAGCTCTGGGTTGTGGTCCATTATAGCTGTTGAAACAACAACAATATCTGGTTTGTCCTTACCACTTGCAATGTTTTCTTCACGGTTTCCGATATAAATCTTAATACCGTTTTTCTTTAATTGCTTAATAATAGAACTGTGACGAAGGTCAGATCCACTAACTTCCATACCCTGCGCTTTGGCAACAAGAGCAATACCGCTCATGCCTATTCCGCCAATTCCAATAAAGTGCACACTATGTATTTCTTTTTTAGCCATATTGACGGGTAATTATAGCATATTTCGGCCTATTCAAAACTTCTACCTGGTATAACCTAAAAGAAAAGCTAATTATTTAGCCAAGTTTTCAACTTCGTCAGCAAGCTTTTTTGCAGAATTCTTAGCATCAAATTGCTCGTAAGCAAGCTTCATTTCCTCACGCAACTTTGCATCGTCAACTAATTTAAAAACAGCATCCTTAAATTGAGGTTTTAATACAGCATCGTCATTAATGTACATGACACAACCCGCATTCAGCAAGGCTTGAGCATTGTAGAATTGATGGTTTTCTGTTGCATAAGGATAAGGAATTAACAACGAAGGCAAGGCTCTGGCAGTGATTTCGGCAATTGTTGAAGCACCAGCACGAGATATGCACATATCGCTGGCAGCCATTGTCTCTGCCATTTGATGCTGGTAAGCAAAAACCTTATATCTTTTTTGCTTCGAAGCGCTAAGTTCTAACTCTTCAACAACATTGTCATATTGATTTTCACCAGTAACGTGAACAATGTATAAGTCTTTTCTTTCCAAAAGCTCTTCTGCCATATTTACAATTGCCTTATTTATTTGAGCAGCACCAAGGCTCCCACCAAAGACAAGTAAAACTTTCGAATTCTCTGGAATATCTAAAAGTTTAAGCCCATCTGCCCTTTTTGCATCAATTACACTTTTACGCACTGGGTTACCAGTTAAAACAACATTCCTACATTTGCGTGAGGCAGCTTTGCCGTAAGTTAAACATGTGACTTCAGCGTATTTGCAAAGATATTTATTAGCCATACCCATTACAGAATTTTGCTCATGGATGGCATATGGAATTCCTAATTGTTTGGCAGCCCTACAAATTGCAATGGAAACATAAGAACCAAAACCAATAACAGCATCAGCATTTTGAGATTCAAGCCAGACTTTTGCTTCACGTGTGCTTTTTTGAATTGAATTTCACGCTCCAAAAATAGTTCAAGGCTTATTTCTGTTAAAGCCTTTTGCATTAAAAGCCTTAAATTCATAACCAGCCTTTGGAACAAGCTTAGACTCAAGCCTATTTGGAGTTCCAGCAAAAACAACCTGATTTCCGCGTGTAACTAGCTCCTCAGCCAAAGCTAGAGAAGGATTAATATGGCCTGCTGTTCCACCAGATGTAATTACAATTTTCATTATTTTCTCCTGGTTCTTGACCTAGTGCTTGACTCGCGCTTGATTGCAGACTTTTGAGGCTTAAAGCTAGGTGCTGGTTTATTTCTTCTATATGCATATGAAGTTCCACTCCTTCTTGGAGCATTGCTCTTCGGAGCGCTTTTCCTTCTTTCTCTTGAATCAAGGAAGCTTGGATCCTTAACTCGTGTTGAGCTTGTAGCTTTTCTTGTAGGAACCGAAGTTCTTTTGCTTTGTTTTGGCCTAGTTGGTTTCTTGTTAAATTCTTTCTTTAAACTTTCATCCGCCGAAGACTCAATTCTTCCTCTCCCTCCAGCAGCACTAACTTTAAAATTCTTCCTTCGTCGTTCATATTTGTCAGGCAGTGCATCGTTTTCGGAACCTGCAAGGATAAATCCAACCATAACCAATGTAGCAATAATCGATGAACCACCAGCAGAAATGAACGGAAGTGGCTTTCCTGTTGTTGGCGCAAAACCAATAACACAAAAGATATTTAAGAAGGCTTGAAAACCAATCATAATAACGAAGGCACCAGAAACAGATGCATTAAATCTTGAATTAGACCTAGCAACAATTAACAAGCCTGAAACAATTAGTGCGGCAAACAGAGCCACAACGATAATGCAACCAAACATACCTAGCTCTTCACCGATAATCGAGAAAATGAAGTCTGTCTCGGCCTCTGGCAAATACTGATATTTTTCATATGAGTTACCAAGTCCAACTCCGAAGAAGCCGCCTTCGGCAAATGCATAAAAAGATCTAATTAATTGATAGCCCGCGCCATAGCCTTCGGCACCATCGTCATATGGGTTTAGAAAAATCATCCTGCTTGACCTTCAACTTGTTCCAAAAACAACAAGCAAGCCAAACACAGCGCAAACAGCAAGAATCGCAACGAAAATATAAGTTGGAATTCCAGCAATCAAAAGAAGCGCCAAAATTCCCACAACGCAAATTATTGTAGTACCAAGATCATTTTGACCTCCCAAGATGAACAAAATCATTCCAAAGGTAACACCACCGCCAACAAGAAGGCACTTACCAAGACTGATGTTACCCATTTGATATTCATCAAAATATCTAGCTACAATTAAAACGAGAATGATCTTTGCGAACTCCGAAGGCTGGAAGCTTGCCCCTCCAATATAAATTCATCTTCGAGCTCCCAAAATATCTGGACCTGCAAACAATGTATAAAGCATACATAAGCCAAGACCAGCCAACAAAATTCATGTAAGGTTTCCTTTTCATTGTTTATATGGAATTCATCTTCAAATTGCAATTGCGGCAACAATACCCACAGCACTAAATGCAAATTGTTTTAGCAAATAGCTGTAAGGATTTTCGTCGTTATTAAGCGCTTCAACATTCGATGCCGAAAAAACCATAACCAATCCAAACAAAACCAATGCAAGAACAGAAATAATAAAAACTAAACGTGGTGCCAAAATATCTGCATTTACATTTTTTGCCGGAGTTAGTTTCTCTTTCTTAAAGAACTTAGGCATTGGACTTACACTTCTCTACCAAAGATTTAAATGCTTGACCTCTTTGCTCAAAATTGTCAAACTCATCAAATGATGAGCAAGCTGGAGACAATACAACATAATCGCCAGGGAAAGACTTTTCCATCGCAAGCTTAAATGCTGCTCCCATGTTTTGAGCTTTTTCTAAAATGAAGTCATCATTAACCTTACCTTTAAATGCATCATAAAATCTATCGGCGGCTTCGCCATAACAAACAACACCTTTTAGTTTATTGCTTGCTTTTTTAACAAGTTCATCCAAAGCAGTATTTTTGTCATGGCCTCCAAGCATAAAGATAGCCATCTTAGCCTCAAAAGAATCCATAGCAACCAAAACAGAATCAACATTCGTAGCCTTTGAATCATTAAACAACCTCACACCAGCAACAATTCCACAAGGTTCCAACCTATGTTCAAGCGATTCAAACGAAGACAAGGCACTCGCAATTTGCTCATCGCTAAGACCAAGTGCCAAACAAACACTTGCTGCAGCCCTTGCATTTACACAATTATGCTCACCAATAATTTTTAATTCGTTAATAGGAATAATTGAGTGGTTTCTGCTTCTAAAACTTACATTTATATATTCGGTATCGAAAGTATTTTGAACAAGTTCACTTAAATCATTAGATTGAATCTTATCTAAATTAGTTTTGATAACTTTATCGTCAATATTTATTACAGCAATGCTTGCATTATCAAAAACCTTTAACTTTGCTGCTGTATAATTTTCAAATCCATCATGTCAATCTAGGTGGTCGGGAGTGATATTTAGCAAGACCGCTACTTGAGGAGCAAATTTTTTGCACAAAGCAAGTTGATATGAAGAAACCTCAGCAACATAAATGTCATTATGTTCATACTTCGACTTTCTCATGTTACTTGCAACAGCATCCAAGGCAACGTTACCAATATTCCCAACACTTATAGCATGCTTTCCACTCGAATTTAATATGTGGCTAATAAGGGAAGTAGTAGTGGTCTTACCATTGGTGCCAGTTACAGCAACCCATGTGTCGTCTTCGCCACTTTCACGTCATGCAAATTCTATTTCACTAATAACTTCACCGCAATTCTTCTTTGCAGTCTTGATCAATGGGTCATTTTCAGAAATTCCAGGACTTGTAATGCATAAATCATACTTGTGGGTGAGTTCTTTATCGTCAAAAGAAACTGTAGCACCACATTTTAAGAGTCTATCAGCAGCTCGCATAGCAAATTGCTTTTTCTCACCTGCATAGACATGTACCGAAGACACACGCCCAGGCATCAACTCGCACAAATAACTTGCAGCAACATTACCTGTTTTGCCTAAACCCAAAACACAAACGTCTCCCAATTTTTCAGGAGCATAATTCTTGTTCTGTAAAAGTTTAGGCTCTGACATTTATACCAAACCTGCCTTCATCAATAATGTATAAGAGAAGTAAAGTGCAAAACCAAAGGAAGATAAAATTCCAGTAATAATCCAAAATCTAACAACAACTTTCGTTTCGCTTCAGCCCTTCTTTTCAAAGTGATGATGTAATGGAGCCATCAAAAATACTCGTTTCTTCGTTCTTTTATAATGAACAACTTGAATAAATACAGAGAAAGCTTCAACTACATACATACCACCTACAATAATTGAAAGGAATTCTGTTTTTGTAAGTACCGATAAACATGCAAGGCCCATCCCCAAAGCAAGAGAACCAGTATCTCCCATAAATATGTCGGCAGGAAAAGCGTTGTGCCACAAAAATCCGATGCAGCCTCCAGCTAAAGCACCAGAAACAATTGCACATGCCAACGAATCTGCACGATAAGAAATTGCAGCCATAACAACCATAATTATTACACTACTACCTGCTGCAAGCCCATCAAGTCCATCAGCCAAATTGCAAGCATTACACATACCAACAAGCAAAATATCTATTAAAATTAAGTATAACCAAGGAACCATAATCCCATCGCCAATAGGAATAACCGTTGTAAGTACACCTAAATCAAGATCGACAATAAAAGGAATCACTATATTTGGAGTAATACCCAAATAATTAACCGCATACAAAATAAATACTGTTGCAATTAAGAATTGAAAAATTAATTTTGCGCTAGGACGAAGACCTAAAGACCTATGAAATATTACTTTAGCAACATCATCGATAAATCCAAGCAAACCTGCTGCCAAAATTGCCAATACCAAAGCTAAAATTTGTGGTGACCAAAAACCCATAATGGAAATTGTTAAAACCAAGGCTATTAGCATTACAAGTCCACCCATTGTTGGTGTACCTTGTTTTACATAATGAGTTTGTGGTCCCTCTATCCTAACCTGTTGTCCAATATGGCTCTTCTTTAATATGCGTTTCCAGATTGGAGTAATAATCAAACTAAACAAAACGCACATTGCTAGTGAGCAAAATACTAAAAAGGATGGATATTGAGCATAACCTTGTAACATTTTTCCTCCTCTAACCTACTAATTCTTTAGCTAAGTCTTGAAACTTCATACTGTTTGAAGCCTTCAATAAAACAACGTCTTTGTTTTTACAAATTTCAATAATTTTGTACTTAGCATCTTTGGTATTTTCAAAATGCAATACATTTTCTTCATTCATTCCTGCTTTAATTGCAGCATCATAAATAAGCTTGGAAAGGAGACCGACACAAATTAAATAGTCAATATTTTTTGAAGCAACAAATCTACCAACTTCTTCATGTCCAGATTTCTCAATCTTGCCAAGCTCAAACATGTCTCCCAAAACACAAATCTTTTTACCTTCAACATTCATGTTTGCCAAAACATCAACAGAAGCAATCATGCTTTGAGGGCTGGCATTATACGCATCATTAATAACGTTAAAGCCAGCATTTGACTTTAAAACTTCGAATCTTCCATGCTCTGGAACAGTATTATTCAAAACTTCTATGATTTGATTTAAATCAACACCAGCTTTTAGCGCAATAGCAATTGCACCACAGGCATTAACAACATTAAATTTTCCAGCTAAGTTCAACTTACAATCTGCTTTGATATGTTCGGAGTTTTCAAAGCCTTTGATGCAAACCTTAAAATTAGATTTTCCATTAGCATCAATATTTAAATCCTCGAATCAAACTTGATCTGCTTTAATCTCATTCTTATATTCACCGGCACCAAAATATACAATCTCGACAGATCTCTCTTTAAGCTTAGAATGTTTAATAATAAAGTCAGTATAAGGGTCTTCGGTAGGTAAAAACATTGTTCCAATATTATCTGGAATAGCATCCGCAAGCTCAGCTTTGGCAATTGCAATGTTTTCTTGACTACCCAAAAACTCCATGTGAGCTTGCCCAATATTAGTGATTAAACCCCACGAAGGCTGAGCAATCTCGCAAAGGGCTTTAATCTCACCAAGTTGACTCATGCCCATCTCTGTAATAACAAAATCATCATTATAATTAGCCTTGCACAAAGTTATGGGAAGACCAATTTCATTATTGTAATTACCATCATTAGCTGTGGTCTGAAATTTAGATCTTAAACAATCATAAACAAGTTTCTTAACAGTAGTCTTTCCAACAGAGCCTGTAATACCAACAACTTTACCAAGAATGTTTGTGCGTCAAAATTTTGAAATATCACTAACAGCTTGCTGAGCGCTTTCAACTTTAATAATCGAAACTTCTGCATCTCTTGCTTTACGAATAAGATCATCATCAAGCTTATTCTCGCAAATAATTATGCTTGCCTTATTATCAATAGCAGCACCAATAAAGTCATGACCATCTACATTTTCGCCATTAAAGGCAATAAACATATCACCGCATTCAACTTTACGTGAGTCAATCTTAATACAAGTTGCAAATACACTTGTGTCTATAGGCTCTACTAAAAATTCACCTTTACATGCATCTTTAATCTGTATTGCATTTAGATTCATCTATTAGCCTTTCGCAGCAAGCTTTAACCTCTCAATGGTAGCCATCATTATTTCTTTTCAAACGGGAGTCATAGTTGTATCGGTTGGGGCCTTTTCTCCACCAACAAAACAAAGCATTGGAACGTTTGAAGAATTTAAAAATCCTATAAAAGAAGAAAAATAACTTCCCTTAATATATTCACCATTTTGATCGGCAATCTCACCTGTACCTGTTTTTCCAACAACTCCATATCCTGGAATCTCAGCAAGCTCACCTGTACCATCAGTAACGACTGAACGAAGCATGCTTAGCATAGTTGGGAGTGCATTTTTGTTATCAATAATTTCATATTCGTCATATTCCTCATCGACTTCAGATTGCAAATAGCGCATCAAGAAATGAGGGGTCTTCTCCACGCCATTATTTGCAATAGCACTATAGAATTTCGCTAACTGAAGTGGTGTAACACTAACACCTTGTCCAAATGAAATATTATAAGCATGAATCTTTGACCATTTACTAAAGTCCAAAACATAACCTTCGCCATCGCCTGGATAATCAACTTCAGTCTGGTCTAAAATTCTATACTTCGAAAACTTATCATGGTAACGGTCCCAACCATACATCTCGGTTGCAAGAGAAACACCAACATTTGATGAGCGTGCTAAAATCTCACGTAGCGTAAATGTCTGCGAACTTCTATCCTTCGCATCTTTAATGGTAAATCCATCAGCTTCAATACTGTATGGACAATAAATTTGTGTATCAGGCGTTAGCGCATTGTCTTCAAGCATAGACATAACAGCAAAACTCTTAAAGGTCGAACCTGGCTCAAAGTTTGTACTAATACATTTAAGATCAGTTGCCCCTTCTTCTGCGGTACTTAAATCTGCAGGATTTAATAAAGGTAACGAAGCCGCGGCATAAATCTCACCGTTAGTAGGATCCATCAAAACTGAATTCATGCTTGAAGTACCAAGTTTCTTATTTCAAGCTACAAGAGTGTCTTCGACCTTCTTTTGAAGTTCAATATCGATGCTTAGCATTATATCCTGGCCATCAACAACAGAAATTTCTTGCAAAACTCCACCAGGTATTGGCATACCTTGGTTACCTTGCTGTCGAATAGTGCGACCCGTAGAACCACGAAGCAAGTCATCATAATAAAGTTCAATGCCGCAAAGGCCAACACCATCAATGTTAATTGAACCAATAATTTGCCCTGCTATCTCACCATATGGATAAATACGCTTTTGATCATCTTGAAAATAAATGCCTGTTATGTTTTCTGCCTTCATAGCATTTGCAACTTCAACATCTATACGACGTTTAATATAAGAAAACTTCAATTCTTTGTTAGAAATCTTATCGATGTAATCACTTGCACCACCACCCAAATGTTTTGCAAGCTTGTTTGCCACCTCTTCGTCGTTTTCGATCTCCGAAGGATTAGCATAAACTGTCTTTGCCTCTGTACTGTAAGCTAAAACATTTCCATTTCTATCATAAATGGTCCCGCGCTTAGGCATTGTTTCGTATCTAATGGTTCTAGATTGGATGGCCTCTTTAGTTTTTGCCTCGGCATCAATAACTTGAAGCCAAAAAAGGCGTCCTACAACAACCAGGATTACCAGGCCAAAAATTATTAAGCATGCATAGATTCTTTTTGGCGAAACATTAAATGACATGATGCCTCGCTAAGGAGTTGTGTTTGATACTCTATTTAAACTTTCAACTAAAGAAATGTTGTTGTTTTCATCATAGGCCAAGACATCGGGGGCAATGTTTAGAACTGTAATAGTTCCAGGAGCAACCAAGGCATATTGCGAAGCAGCTTGCTTGATCCTTGAAGAATTTGAAAGAACAGAATCTTGAACTTCTAAAGAATTCTTATTAATTAGCTCAGTATCAATGTTGCTAGAAATTGCTTGAGAAGCTAAACCATTAGAAACAGTAGCAGTTGTCATAGCAACACGTACAAATGCCAAAATTGCAATTAATATAACAAGTGCAGCCGCAAATTTTGCCACGGTTACCAAAATTGGCGAAGCCGCAGCGCTCTTTACTGAACTTTTTACCTCAGCACTACCCTTAACCGCGTGCATTTCTGGTGCAACTTTCTTTGGCTTAGTGACAACCTCAGAAACACTACGAAGTTTTCTTGCAGCATTTCCATCATAAATGCTATTAGAAAATGTTGCAGATGAAATCGTCTTTGCAGCACCAAATTCAAAATTTCTAGACGCGCTAGAAGCAGATCTATTAAGTTCCATGCCACGAGCATAATCGCTTCGACGGTTTGATATGCCTTCGCTATCTAGCGACCACCTAACTCTTCTTGGGAATGAACCCCTCATGGTAGGTTGCTTAGTTTTACTATTAGCAAAATATTGTGTATTTTTAGTAGGAGTTACGAACTTGGAATGCCCGTAATTGCTAAACTTTCCTTTTTGTATGTTCGTTCTTAGTGTTGGCATGCTGCTTTTAATCTACCTTTATACTTTCTCTGCTATTCGAAGCTTAGCGCTCCTACTTCGCGAATTATTTTCGATTTCCTCCTCGCTTGGAACAATCGCACTTTTTGTCAAAACTTTTAATACCGGCTTTTTCCCACAAACACACTTAGGAAGATCTGGAGGACACGTGCATCTGTTTTCCATCTCACTAAATGTCTCTTTAACAATTCTGTCTTCAAGCGAATGGTAGGAAATAACAATTATCTTTCCACCAGGCATGAGCCACTTAATTGCTGCATCTAAACCTTTCTTTAGAACTTTAAGTTCATCATTTACCTCAATACGAAGCGCTTGAAAGGTTCTTTTAGCAGGGTGACCACCTTGCCTTCGCGCAGCGGCTGGAATTGCACGTTTAATAATGTCCACAAGCTCAGAGCTACGTTTTATTTCTTCATTTTCGCGAGTTTTCACAATCTCGCGTGCAATTTCCTTCGCTCATTTCTCTTCGCCGAGATCGCGAAGGACCCGAATAAGATCGCCCATGCTATAGAGATTAACGATCTTAGCTGCATTTAAATTTTGTTTGGCCGGGTCCATTCGCATGTCAAGCGGGCTGTCATCCTTAAAGGAGAAGCCTCTAGAGATATCATCAATTTGATGGCTGGACATACCCAAATCCATCAAAATGAGACCAAAACCAGGAATTTCCTGCTGCATCATAATCTCGTCCAAATTCCCAAAATTGTCATTTACAAGCCTGATCTCAGGCCTAACATCTTCAGGAAGTTTCCGAAGACGAGCTTCTGCTGCTTCGATTGCCTCTGTGTCTTGGTCAATTCCGATCAACAAACCGTCCTTTCCCAAAACCTTGGCAATTTCTACCGAATGCCCTGCGCCACCCAAGGTGCAATCTACAAATACATCGCCCTTAAAGTCCTGCGCATTCTTAACAACTTCATCCAGTAGAACAGGAATGTGCCGATATTCGTTTTTCAAAGTGCTCATATGCTATTCGTATATCAACTTCTCCAAGTCAATAGACTCGAGCTCAGTCTCCATACGTTTAGCGTCTCAAATTTCAATGTGACCAGCATTACCAACAATTGTCACATCTTTCTCTAAGCCAGCAATGTCACGGAATTTTTGAGGAATGTTGATACGCTTTGCACTATCAAGCTCAACATCCTCAACTTCCGCATGTAACTTACGCATCAATTGCTCATGTTCCTTCTTGCGAGGGTTATAACCACCAGCAGATTCAAAAATAGAATTTACATACTCGTTAAAATCCTCAGCAACAAACAAATATAAGCATTCGCGTCCGTTACTTCCAGCTTTCGAAGGGGCAGGAGTAATGACTAAGTCAACTGCTTTTATATCTCCAGATTTAATAGCACGGTCATAAGTCTTCCTAAATTTCATAGGAAGAGCCATGCGACCCTTATCATCAATGCGATGATGATATGTGCCAAAAAATTGAAGCATCCTACTTTTTTCCTTCCCTTCTCGCACAAATTGCAGACAAGCATCTTCGTCCTATCTGCGCGTGCGTTAAACAAATATAATCGGCAACTGCATTTTTTGTTCGTCTGAACAGCATTTTTGTTTCGTTTAGGTCTCTAGCAACGCAACCAAAGACCAAATGCCGATCTTTGTTGATTCCACATTATATGACACTTTGCCCCACCTGAACCCAAAAGTTTAACTTTTTTTAAATTTTTTTGGGATATAAAAACACCGAAGACATGGCAAAAACGACCTTTTGCTATTACCTGGGTTGATTTTGAAATATGGTATTTTTCAACGGCTTCGCGGAATGCCATCGTGCGTTCGCCAGCGATAAATAGGCGCTGCAGGGGTTTCAAATACCACATTTCAAAATCAACTACTTAACGCTGCAGAATCGTTCGGGTACCCCCACCACAAAATTTTAAATCTAATTTTTGAATAAAATAGTAATTGTATTAGCGTCTAAATAATTTCCTACTTATAGATATCGCGGCGATGGCCGATGTCAATGGCAATTAGTTTTAATTGTTTGTCTTCTATGCGGGCAATAATACGATAATTTCCTATACGATATCTTCAGCATCCCTCATATTGCCCTTTTAAAGCATGGCCATAAGCACGTGGATTTTTACAATTGTAGAAATGATCATCAATTCATTGCTCGATTATTCCAGCAACTTGTTTATCAAGTTTTTTGAAAGAACGTTTAAAGCGATTAGATAAAACAAGTTTATACATTTAGTGAATCTCCTTTTTGAAGTCCTCCCAAGAAGTTAAAGATTCCTTACCAGCAGCTACATCTTTTTCATATTGATCAATAATTTTCATGTCGTATTCATCTTCAAGACGCTGGATGGTCAACTCCTTCATCATGGTTGATACAGGTGTACCTTGAACTTTTGCAAATTTTTCAAAAGCCTTCTTTTCTTCATCGGATACTCGAATACTAATTACACTAGCCATTGTTCTCTCCTTTAATATAATGTATTTGTCATACATTTGTATGACATTATACACATTAGAATTATTATTGTCAACAGTAAATTATTGGCAGGATTTGTCTTTGGATTTTGTTGCTTTGAAGAAGGTGAGAATTACTTCGGTGGCAACAACAATCAAGATGACAAATAAGCTGACTTTTGGTATAAAAATTGCAGTAACACCTGCAATCACTAAACTGATGTAGTAAACAACGCGAACAACAACATCTGTTGATTCGTCCTTCGGAACTTTGGGGTTCTCATGGTGAAGAACCAAATCTAAAACATGGAAAGATATTGCCCATAGGAATAAGTTTCCGAGATATATAAGCATTGGTAGAGTTGCATTTGGGTTTTCGCCAAGGTAGCGTACTGTAAATGGGACAAAGCATGCGAATAAAAGTCAGAAACCATTAGCAATGTAAATATGTCGTCCGACGCATTTAATCTTACCGAACAACCTGTTGTGATTATAGAGCGTGATGTAGATTTGGAAGAAACAGATTACAAAAGCTAGAAGGACTGGCCATTGGGCCGCGAAGTCATATCACGTAATTCCGCCTGGGATTACAAGTTCTAATACCATGATGGTTGCAACGATTGCAAGAACGCCATCTGTAAATGCTTCAACTCTGCTTTTGTTAATCATGACTTTCCTCCCTTCTGGTATTTATTATATAATAATTACATTGATTAAGGAGCTCTTATGAAAATTGTTGTTTTGGATTCATATACAGAAAATCCTGGGGACCTAAGTTGAGATTGGCTTGGCAATTATGGTGAGTTTGAGGTTTACGACAGGACTGATGTAAATAACGTTGATGAAATTATTGAGCGCATCGGCGAAGCCGATATTGCTGTGACGAATAAAACACCTTTTACAAAAGAAATATTTGAAGCATGTCCAAATCTTAAGTTGGTTAGTGTACTCGCTACCGGTTACAACATAATTGACCTGGAATCAGCTAAAGCAAATGACGTTGTCATTTGTAATGTCCCAGCATACAGCACAATGTCAACTTCGCAATTTGCTATTGCTTTGCTCCTGGAACTCGCCAATAATGTTGGACTCCATAATGAATCTGTACATAATGGAGAATGAGAAAACTCTAAAGACTTCTGCTATTGAAAGAAACCAACAATTGAATTGGCAGACAAAACTTTAGGAATTATTGGCCTCGGAGCCATCGGCTCCCAGACTGCAAAGACCGCTAAAGCACTGGGTATGAATGTTGTTGTATATACACCACACCCCAAGGAAGAATGAAAAGGCTTTGTTGATTTTGTTAGTTTAGACGAAGTCTATAAAAATTCTGATGCGATTGTTCTTCACTGTGTATTAAACGATGAAACCAAGGAGCTTATCAATGCGCAAAGTATTGCGCAAATGAAGGATGGTGTCCTAATTGTTAACAATGGGCGCGGTGGCCTAATCTGCGAAGCAGACCTCGCAAAAGCCTTGAATGATGGAAAGGTAGGTGGAGCTGCTGTTGATGTAGTCTCTACGGAGCCAATAAGCAGCGACAATCCTTTACTAAAAGCAAAGAACTGCATTATCACTCCGCACATATCGTGAACTTCGATAGAATGCAGGAAACGCATTATGGAGATAACCGAAGAAAATATTAAGGCTTTCATTTCAGGAAATCCAATAAACACAGTCTAGCTTAAGTGAAAAATTTTGCGGTGGGGGTACCCGAACGATTCTGCAGCGCCTAATGATTACTGGCGGCTTGCCCGCACTTTGGGCTGCCCGCGAAGCCCTAGTGAGCGGACCCCCATCCAAAATTTTTCTTTGAAATGATAAAAGAAAAGCCCCTTGCGGGGCTTTTTGTTATTCGGTCTTTCCGAAGAGTTCGATTGAATCGCCTTCGCGAAGCTTGACGATTGCCTTCTTCCAAGTCTTTGTGTGACCCGGAGTGTAGCGAACACGCTTTGGCTTCGGTTTTACAGTGCTTACGTTAACACTTACAACTTTTACATCGAAGATACTCTCGATGGCGTTTTTGATTTCAATCTTGTTGCTGTCTTTAGCAACTTCGAAGGTATATTTACCCTGTTCCATCATGTCGTATGAACGCTCAGAAATAACAGGGCGAATGATAACTTCGCGTGGATCCTTTTGAATATTCATTATGCCAACACCTCCTGGATATGATCAAGAGCTTTTTGAGTGATGACTAATGCTTTATTGTCTACAAAGTCATATGTGTTCATAGCTGAAGAAGGGATGCAGTTAACACCTTCGATGTTACGGAAAGATAGGTAACTGTTTACATCTTCTTCGTCAACAACTATTGTTACACGCTTGCCATCAAGCTTTAGAGCTTTTAAAAATTTAGCAGCTTCTTTTGTAGAAGGTTTCTTAAATGCGAAATCCTTTGCAATAACTAGCTCTTTGTCAGCTGCTTTTGCAGAAAGAGCACTGCGCATGCTAAGCTTAACTTCCTTAGAGTTAACCTTGAATGCATATGAACGAGGGTGTGGTCCAAATACTGTTCCACCACCAGTCATTTGTGCAGCACGGATTGTACCTTGACGTGCACGACCAGTTCCCTTTTGACGGAAAGGTTTACGTCCACCACCGCGAACTTCGCTTCGGCCCTTTGTGTCAGCACTACCCTGACGCCAAGAAGCACGTTGAGCGCGAACAACTTGATGCATAACAGCTGTGTTTGGCTTAACACCAAAAACAGTGTCCTTCAAAGTTGCGCTGCCAGCGTCCTTTCCAGATAAGTCTTTTACTTTTACACTAGCCATTATTATTTCACCGCCTTGATTTTAAGAATTGCGTTTTTACCACCAGGTACGGCACCTTTAATAAGCATGATGTTTTGGTCTTCGTCGATACGAACAAGGTCCAAATTCTTTGTAGTAACAGTGTCAACACCCATGTGACCTGGAAGACGCATGCCTTTCAAAACACGTGAAGGAGTTGCACACATACCAATAGAACCTGGAGCGCGATGGAAGTGTGAACCGTGTCCACCAGGACCACCACCGAAGCCGTGGCGCTTCATTGCACCAGCAAAGCCTTTACCTTTCGAAGTTCCGGTAACATCAACTTTTTTAACTTCAGCAAAATTTGCAACAGTTACTTTGTCGCCAGATTTAACTTCGGCAATCTCTTCGTCGCTAAGACGAACTTCGCGAAGGTACTTAGTAGGCTCAATACCAGCCTTTTTGAAATGGCCAGCAGTAGGCTTGTTAACACGAGCCTTGCCTTTGTTGTCCTTGCGAACGCTACCAAAAGCTAACTGAACAGCATTGTAACCATCAGTTTTGCCAGTTTTTTCGTTCTTAACGCTTGTCTTAACTTGAGCAATAACGTTTGGTTCAACGCTAAGCACAGTTACAGGCAATACGCGATCGTCCTCAGAATAAACCTGAGTCATACCAACCTTTTTTCCATAAATAGTCTGAATCATAATGCACCTACCTTACAGTTTAATCTCGATGCCAACTCCAGCAGGCAAATCAAGGCGCATTAGCGAATCAACTGTATTTTGGGTTGGTTCCAAAATGTCAATCAAACGCTTGTGAGTACGCATTTCAAATTGCTCACGAGAATCCTTATTAACGTGAGGGCTTTTGATAACGCAGTACATGTTGCGCTCTGTTGGAAGCGGGATAGGACCAGAGATTTTAGCGCCAGTATTAAGCGCAGTGTCTACAATCAACTTAGTTGACTGATCAACAAGCTCATGATCATAACCTTTTAAACGAATTCTAATCTTTTGCTTAGCCATCTTAATCTGCCTTTCTATTCTTCCTTACTTACGCCAGATTTGCTAACAATCTCATCAGCGACATTCTTAGGAACTGGCTCGTAAGAGTCAAATTGCATTGTATAGCTTGCACGACCTTGTGTACCACTTCGAAGATCAGTTGCATAACCAAACATCTCAGAAAGTGGAACCTTAGCCGAAATTGTCTTAGCATTACCTTGATCTCCCATGCCTTCGATCTTTCCACGGCGAGAGCTCAAGTTACCCATAACATCACCCATGTATTCTTCAGGGGTCTCGACCTCAACAGCCATCATAGGCTCAAGGATTACGCTGTTACCCTTACGAAGAGCATCTTTAATTGCCATAGAACCAGCAACTTTAAATGCAGCTTCAGAAGAGTCAACCTCATGGAATGAACCATCGTAAAGTTCAACCTTAACATCCACAACAGGATACCCTGCAACAACACCGCTCTCAAGACTTTCTTGAATTCCCTTATCAACAGCAGGGATAAATTCCTTAGGAATAGTACCACCAACAATTTTATTAACGAACTCATAGCCTTTTCCAGCTTCTTGTGGGTACAAATTAATAATGGCATGACCATATTGACCATGACCACCAGACTGACGAACGAACTTACCTTCGGCACCCTGAACCTCTTTAGTTGCAGTCTCACGATAAGCAACTTGAGGTTTACCAATGTTAGCTTCAACCTTAAACTCACGAAGCAAACGGTCAACAATAATCTCAAGGTGAAGCTCACCCATACCAGCAATAATTGTCTGACCTGTTTCGTGGTTAGTTGAAACGCGGAAGGTTGGGTCCTCTTCGGCAAGTTTCTGAAGAGCGATTGCCATTTTATCCTGCTCAGCCTTAGTTTTTGGCTCAACAGCAATGTCAATAACAGGCTCAGCAAATTGCATACTTTCAAGAATAATTTGCTTATTCTCGTCACAAAGTGTGTCACCTGTGTTTGTATCTTTAAGACCTACAACAGCAACAATGTCTCCAGCCTTAACCTTTTCGATATCTTGACGCTCGTTAGAGTGCATCTGTAATAGACGACCAATGCGCTCTTTGTTGCCCTTAGTAGCATTGTATGCATAAGAGCCAGAATCAAGTGAACCAGAATAAACACGAATGTAAGTTAACTTACCAACATAAGGGTCAGTCATGATCTTAAATGCAAGCGCACTAAATGGTGCATTTGGATCAGCTGGACGCTCGTCTTCGGAACCATCCTTTAATTTACCCTTAATAGCAGGTACATCGAGAGGGCTTGGAAGGTACTCAACAACAGCATCAAGAAGTTCTTGAACACCTTTGTTCTTATAAGAAGAGCCAACGAAGACTGGGTGCAACTTACATGCGATTGTACCCTTGCGAATAGCAGCCTTAAGTTCCTCAGCTGTAACCTCTTGGTTGTCCAAGAATTTCTCAGCAACTGCGTCATCGCAATCGGCTGCAGCTTCGACAAGCTCATCATGTTTTTTCTTAGCAATATCAATAAATTCATCAGGAATAGCATCCATCTTTTCTGGGTATGTCATTCCTTTGTCATCGGCTTTAAAATCCCAAGCAGTCATTGTTACAAGATCAATAACGCCCCAGAAGTTTTCTTCGGCACCCATTGGAACTTGAGCTGCAACAGCAGGAGCACCAAGACGGTCGATCATTGTTTCAATTGCATGGAAGTAGTCCGCACCAACGCGGTCATACTTATTAATGTAAGCGATTGTTGGAACACCATAACGGCTAGCTTGACGCCATACAGTTTCTGACTGTGGCTGAACACCAGCAACAGCATCAAATACTGCAACAGCACCATCCAAAACGCGAAGTGAACGCTCAACCTCGGCTGTGAAGTCTACGTGACCTGGTGTGTCAATAATCTGGAAGCGGTATGGCTTACCATCGTCAGCACCACCAGGATAGTTCCAGAAACAAGTAGTAGCAGCAGATGTAATTGTTACACCACGCTCTTGCTCTTGCTCCATCCAGTCCATGGTTGCAGCGCCTTCGTGTACCTCGCCGATTTTGTGAGTTTTACCGGTGTAGTACAAAATACGCTCAGTTGTAGTAGTTTTACCAGCATCGATGTGGGCCATGATGCCGATGTTTCTTGGATCTGATAAAGGTAAATCTTTCACAACAATCTCCTTTAGAACCTATAATGAGCGAAGGCACGGTTTGCCTCGGCCATCTTTAATACGTCTTCGCGCTTTTTCATAGCTGCACCAACATTATTAGTGGCATCCATGATCTCGGCTGCAAGACGTTCTTGCATACTATGTTCTTTGCGGTCACGAGCATAATCTACAAGCCAACGAATGGCCAATGTAGTTGCTCTGCGTGGGTTAACCTCCATTGGAACCTGGTAAGTTGCTCCACCAACACGCTTTGGTTTTACCTCTAAAGTAGGACGAAGGTTATCCATTGCATCCTTGAAAACCTTAAGAGGATCGCTATTAGTCTTGGTTTCAATAATGTCAAAAGCACCATATACAATGCCTTCGGCGATTGACTTTTTACCGCTTAACAAAACCTTGTTGATAAGTTGAGTAACCAAAACGTCGTTATACTTTGAATCGGGCTTTACTTCCCTATGAGTAGCACGAGTACGTCGCATCTTAGCCCTCCTTCTTTGTTCCATAACGGCTGCGAGCCTGCTTGCGATTATCAACGCTTGCGCAGTCTAAGCATCCGCGAATAACTCTATAACGAACACCAGGAAGATCCTTAACACGACCACCACGAATTAAAACCATGCTGTGCTCTTGAAGGTTGTGGCCTTCGCCTGGGATGTAAGCTGTAACTTCCATTCCATTTACAAGACGAACACGGCAAACCTTGCGAAGTGCAGAGTTTGGCTTCTTAGGGGTAGTTGTGTAAACCCTAGTGCAGACACCACGCTTTTGAGGATTGCTCTTAAGCGCAGGAGCCTTTACTTTATCGGCCGATGTAATGCGGCCTTTTCTTACTAACTGGTTAATGGTAGGCATTAAATTTTCCTTTCTTGTCCTTTTCCATTTTCCTTGCGTGACCTGGAGCAATGCAATAAAATACCTGCTCGCAAAAATCGCGCGGACTGCACATATTACTAGTGAAGACCCAGGTTGTCAAGAACTATTTAAGACAACCCAGCCTGGCGTGTATATCGCCTATTTTTTCTCAAACATCTTGGAGATTTCTTCTAAGGTTTTGCCTTTTGTTTCTGGAAGAACAAATGTAGCAATTAAGAAGTAGACAACACTAAATGCCGCTAATACTCCGAAGACACCTGCCATGCTTGTAGCCTCTACCCAAGTTGGGAATATTGAAGCTATTGCAGCAGATACTGCCTGGTTTAAAATCATTGCAATGGCCATGCCGTTTGCACGAATCTTCGTTGGCATAAGCTCTGTTAGAACAAGCCATACACAAACACCTGGTCCAAAAGCAAATCCAGCAACAAAAATATAGAAGAAAACAGAAGTAATAACACCTGTTGTCATGCTAACTGGTATCACATTCATATTCATCATAAATAGCATAACTGCAGCACCTACTTCGCCGATTACAATTCCTGAAGTACCAATCCTAAGCAAGAACTTGCGTCCCTTCTTATCTACAAGCGCAACAGCAAAAATAGTAACGAAGAAATTGATAAACTTAATTGCTAAATCGCTTCAATTTGCTGCCTCTCCCACAAGACCAGTATCTCTAAAGATTGTTACAGAATAGTTAAGAACTGTGTTAATACCTGTTGCCTGGTTTAACACCAAAACAAGACAAGTTAATAAGAAAGGAAGAACATATTTACGCTTAAGTAAAGATTCTTTTATTGAGCTACTTAAAATCTTTTCCTTTCTTACATTCTTGGCTTCCTCGGCTTCGCGTATTTCCTTTAGGATTTTCTTAGCAGCATCCATGCCGTTGTTTGCAGCAAGAGAATTCATAGCTAAGTCATCCTTGCCTTTCTTGTGTAGCCATCTAGGAGATTCCTTCAAAAAGAAAGCCCCGAAGAACAGGATGACAGCAGGTATAACAGACACAGCAAAAATAATTTGTCATGCTGCTGTCCATGAATCCAAAGTAGCAGCATCCAATGCTTGACCATTTTGTGGTGTATAAGCTGGTCCAACGACTGAAGTTACAATAAGACCTACCAAAGCAGCAAAAACCAATCCCAATGTTAGTATAAGCTGAAACATGGCAGTACCACGCCCTCGGCTCTGAGCGTCGAGACATTCTGCTAAATACATCGGCACAACAACACCAATTAAACCTCCTGAAGCACCTTGCAAAATTCGGCCAAAAGCCAAAAGTGGAAAATTACCGCCCGGGAAAAATCCACTAGCACAACAAACAGGTATAGAAATAGTGAAAAAAAGAGCCGAAGCAATTATGATCTTTTTACGTCCAAACCACTCAGCAAACTGTCCAGCAAAAAGCGATGAAAAAACCGTACCCCATAAAACCATACCTACAATTAGACCAATTTCTTCGGTAGTATAATGTCCAGAATTCTCAATATATGGCAATGCAGCAGCAATAACGCCTAAATCAATACCATACAAAAGGCCACCTAAACCAGCCATTAAAGTTAAATAACGTCTGTAAACATTAACACTCATGAGGGCTCCTTATACACTTTCCTTAACGATTTTTTCGTATGCGTCACGTTGCTCTTCGATAGATTTGACCATCTTAAATTGAGTACATGCACGAACCAAATTGTGTTCGTCATAATCGGTTTTAAAATATACATCCCCAGCCAAATAATCAGCCAAAAATCTAATACCAATAGTAAATGTGATAAGCATTCCAGAAAATACAAGGTTGTCAATTTCATGCTCATTCAAAAACTTAGCCTGACTTAAATATCCTTTAACAAGATTCTCAAAATATTCAATCTTAGAATAAACCTTGCTTAAATTCTTTTCGTCCTCTTCTGCCGAAGCCGTGGCCGTACGAACCATGTCACCAAAATCATATAGAGCACAACCTGGCATAACAGTGTCTAAATCAACAACCGCAACAGCTTTACCAGTTTTATCATCAAGCATTACATTATTAATTTTTGTATCGTTATGAGTAATTCGAACAGGAATCTTTCCAGCATCCATAAGGTCTAAAACCTTACCAGCCATATCTCTATGAGCATCAACGAATTTCATCTCAGCTTCAATATTTTTTAAACGTCCAAGCTTGTCAGCTCTTGCAGCATTATCCAATTCCTCAAGACGCCAACGTGTGTTGTGAAACTTAGGGATGGTTTCGACCAAGTCTTCGGCGTTAAAAGATGCAAGATCATTTTGAAAAGCTCCGAAGGCCTGGCCCGCTGTATAAGCTTGTCCTGGTTCTTCAATGACATCCACACTATGAGCATTTGGAATAAAACTCAAAGCACGCCATGGTTTTTCATAGGCCAAAACCTTATAAGTTGTTTTACCAATACTATCCAGATGCTCTGTTACCTTTTTGATGTTATCCATCATTCCGTCGGCATCTTTAAAAATATCAGTGTTGATTTTTTGAAGGATGACTGGACCATCAATGGTTTCAAGTTTAAAAGTATCGTTAATGTGCCCAGAACCAAAAGGCTTCGCACTTACAGCGTTAAATCCAAGTTTATTTGCAATATCAATAATTTCGCTCATAATTACAAGATAAGGAATTTCCTAACTCCAACACTTCGTAATAATCTATCAAAAATATATGACCCAATAGCACAGATAAGCACAAAAGCAAATATGTATGTTTGACCAGAAATTGTAATAACTTGAGCTGCGAATAAATAACCAGCCACAAAAATAATTGCAATTACAAAATTAAATAACAAACTAATACCCACTGCCAAACTTTGTTTAACTGGCATGGTAATGTTGATCCAGACTAAATTTGCACGCATAGTTCCTAAAAACAGACCGAAATATGCTGTTAGCAATGTAAAAGCAACAACACCAACAAGCATTGCAAGAATAGAAAGAGGACTTTCCTTGCAAAGTATTCCTAAGAATAAAATAAAAATAATTGATGGAATTAAACAATAAATTACATGCATTTTTAACTTGGCGCGAATAACATCAATTGGCTTAATTGGTAAGCTCTTTAAAATCCAAATGGTTTTACCCTCAATAGAAATAGCAGGAGCAGATAGAGTTGAAAATGCTGTGCAGCACAAAGGAACAGCTAAAATTCCAAATGGGATTAAATCATTAATTATGTTAAAAGGGAAACCTACACCAGGTTGCGTTGATACTTCCCGAAGTACTGGTAATGCATCCTTAAACATTGGAATGGCAAAACAACATGCAACAAGGGCAACAAGAATAAACACACTACCAAGACCTGCATTAATTAAATAAACAGGTGTCTTAAACAAAAATGAAAATTCCTTATTGAGCAAACAACGCGACATCGACTTTGATTTTTGATCTTGCGCCTTATAAACCTTATGCTTACCTCCTGTTTTTGCACTAACAACAAACATAAAAGTCTTAGACATAATGAAATATATTGCGCCAAAAAATACTAATCCAATTGCAAGAAAGATTAACAACGAGGCCACATCGCCGCCAGCAGCTTTTCCAAAAGTTATAATTCAAGGGAAGTTTTGGGACATAAATTCATTAACAGCACCTATGTTTTGAATAATACCAACCATCAAAGAGTTCATAATTGCTCGCAAAAATATTGCAATTGCAATTACTGCTATACTTCCCAAAATGCTTAGAATGATTTTAGTAGTTTTATTACGAACAATTAAAGCAATTACTCAACCAATCAAACAAGCAATGGTCAAGGAAATCATAGAAATCGCTAACAGCATTAGAATGCCACAAATTAGCGAGGGAACAGAGAATTTAAATACTTGATACATTAAAACTGCAGGTAGCCAAAATAATCCACTAAAAATAATGCAGTTCATAAACAAGATTGCCATACGCGAAAATAAAATTAGTCTAGGAGGGATAGGCATGGATAGTAATAAAGAATTATCCCTTGCCTTAAAAATCATGTTATAAGACACAAAAGCATTAAAAGCTATACTTGCCAATAAAGCAAATATTCCAAATATGAAGAAATATATTCAATCGAAGCCCATTTCGATTAAAGCAGAGCCCATTCCCAATGCTCATGCACATACTGCAATAAATAAAACAAGAAAAATAATGCCAAACAAAATAGCTTTTGCTATAACGTTGCTTTTCTCGCTTGATTTCTTTTTCTTATTTGAAGAACGAGCTGCGCCTAAAAATAGAATTGCAAATAGCTCACTAGCTTGTTTTTTAATTAGAGCTTTTAGCATCTTTGTCTCCATCGGCCAACTCTAAGAAAACTTCTTCCAAGCTTTCGTCACCCTTAACTTCTTCCATGGTTCCGCTCTTTATAAGCTTTCCACCTTTGATGATTGCAATCTTGTCGCATAATTTTTCTGCAACTTCCAAAACATGTGTGCTGAAGAAAATAGCACCACCATTATCGCAATGTTTACGCATCATTTCTTTTAGTTTAAATGCAGCACTAGGGTCAAGACCGACAAAAGGCTCATCCATCATGATAAGTTTAGGTTCATGGCAAAATGCAGAAATTAAAGCAAGCTTTTGTTTCATACCATGAGAATAATCACTGATAGGAGTAGCCAAATCTTCTTCAATTCCAAAAGTTGTTGCAAGCTCATGAAACTTCTTGGTTCTATCTTCGGCGCTAACTTCAAAAATATCTGCAACAAAATTTAAAAACTTAATACCTGTCATAAATTCATAAAGATCTGGGTTGTCTGGAATGTAGGCAAAAATTTTCTTTGCTTCAATAGGCTCATCTTTGATCGAATGACCATCAATTGAAATTGTGCCTTCGTCAAATGTATGAATCCCCGCACAAGCCTTTAGTGTTGTAGTTTTGCCAGCACCATTATGTCCAATAAAACCATAGACCTCACCAGGTTTAATATGAAGCGTAAAATTATCAA
>JAZUHG010000046.1:0-17772 GCA_045641605.1 Phoenicibacter sp.
GAAAAACTCAAAAAGCAGGGACTTTTGTTTGCTGTTTGTGACGGAATGGGTTGTATTGAAGGTGGGCAGTCCACTGCCGCTGGTCTTGTCAATTGATTTGTTAGAACTTTTAATATTGAACAGCTAACAAAGCAAAACGTATATGAATATCTTGCAAAAACCCTTGAAGAAACCGAGCCTGGTGCTGGCGGTTTGATTGTTATGGACCATTTTCAAGGGAACAGAACTCCGTATAAGGATCCACATTCCCGTGGCATAATTTATGGTTTAACTATGCAACATACGTGGAAGGATATTTATCGTGCCGTGCTTGAGAGTGTATCTTTTGGAACTTACAATGTTATTGAAAGGTACGAAGCAGAGGCATTCGAGATTTCTGAAATTGTTGCATGTGGTGGAGGAAGCAAAAACAAGGCTTGGGTTCAAATGATTGCTGATATTTGTGGTAAGCCTATTGTTGTTAATGAGTGCGAGCAAGGATGTGTTCTTGGTTGCTGTGTTGTGGGTGCTGCTGCAAGTAGCTATGATGGCAATTATGAAAAAGCTGCCGATGCATTGGTACACAAGGCTGAAACTTATTTGCCAGATATGGAGCTTCACGAATTTTATGCTCCATTATTTGAAAGGTATAAAGCCCTTTATGAGGGTACAAAAAATATAGGTAAACAATAATTGAAAGGAGAATTTATGTTGCCTTACATTTCAGAATTTGTTGGAACTGCGCTTTTGATCCTAATTGGTAATGGTGTATGTGCGAACGTCAACCTATCGAAGTCTGGTTTTAAAGCTGCTGGACCTGTATTCATCACAATTGGATGAGGTCTTGCTGTTATGATTCCAGCTGCAATTTTTGGAGCTGCTTCAGGTTCGCATTTTAATCCAGTATTCACAATTGCATTTGCATGTGATGGAACATTCCCTTGGGAACTTGTACCTGGATACATCGTTGCTCAAATGCTTGGTGGCTTTGTTGGTCAGGTTCTTGTTTGGGTGCTTTGGAAAAAGCATTTTGATGCAACCAAGGAACCAACTCCAAAACGTTGCTGCTTTTGCACTGCTGCATCAATTAAATGTTGGCCACTTAACTTCTTAAGCGAAGTTATCGCAACATTTACTCTTGTTTTTGCCATTAAAGGCATTGGTCAAGTTGTTGCTCTTGCTGGTGGACTAAAATGGTGGTTTGTTTTTGGAATCATTACTGCTATGGGTATGGGCTTCGGTGGTCTAACAGGTTATGCATTAAATCCTGCTCGTGACCTTGGTCCTCGCATTGCTCATGCTATTTTGCCAATGAAATCTAAGAAAGAGCCTAACGATTGGAAATATGGTCTAACAGTACCTGTTCTTGGTCCTCTTGTTGGCGCTCTTTTGGGTGTTCTTCTATACGCTGTTATTCCTTGGTAGACAGTTACGACATAGTAATTATTGGTGCGGGAGTTAGCGGGTGCGCATGCGCCCGCGAGCTTTCGCGCTATGATGCAAAAATCCTTGTAATCGATAAAGAAGAGGACGTTTGCTGCGGAACTTCGAAGGCAAATTCTGCCATTGTGCACGCTGGCTTCGATGCTGCCGAAGGCTCTTTGATGGCTGACCTTAATGTCAAAGGCAATTTGGCAATGCCAAAACTTTGCAAGGATTTAGATATACCTTTTGTACAAAATGGTTCTATAGTTTGTTGCCTGGACGAGGCCGACAGGCCGAGTCTGCAGGCTTTGTATGATAGAGGCATTGCTAATGGTGTTCAAAATCTTCAGATTTTGGAATATGATGATGCGCATAAGTTAGAGCCTAATTTATCGGATCAAGTTGTCTGCGTCCTATATGCACCTACTGGTGGAATTATCGATCCCTTCATTCTCACCATTGCCTTGGCAGAAAATGCAAATCAAAATGGAGTTCAATTTCAGTTCAACACCGAAGTTCAGGACTTCGTCTTCGGTGACGATTTGTGAACTATCAAAACCAATCAAGGTGACATACGTACGAAGTACGTAGTTAATGCAGCAGGTGTTTACGCAGCTGATTTACATAATCTAGTTTCCGATAAGAAACTAAATATTACACCACGTCGTGGTGACTATGTTTTGTTGGACAAGACAGCAGGTGATCACGTAAAGACGACAGTTTTTATGTTGCCTAGCAAATTGGGAAAAGGAATTTTGGTTTCCCCAACAGTTCATGGAAACCTACTTGTAGGCCCAACCGCTATTGATCTTGACGACCGTGAGGGAGTCAATACCACTTCTGTGGGGCTTAATGATGTCATTGAAAAATCTGCACTTACAGTTAAAGACATCCCTTACAAAAGTGTTATTACTTCTTTCGCGGGGCTTCGTGCACATGAAGATAACCATGAATTCGTCATCAACGAAGTTGATGACGCTCCTGGCTTTATAGATTGTGCCGGAATTGAGTCGCCGGGGCTTACATCTGCCCCTGCTATCGGTGACCTTGTTGCGAGCTTGCTCTCTGATAAAGCCAATTTGAACAAGAAGAAAGATTTTATCGAAAAGCGCGAAGGAATCTTGAACCCAGCGGAATTGAGTGATAGCGAGCGAAGTGAGCTTATAAAGAAGAAACCGGAATACGGTCAAATAATTTGTAGGTGTGAAAGCATCAGCGAAGGTGAGATTATGGACGCGATTAACCGTCCAGTTGGTGCGAAGAGTTTGGATGGTGTAAAGCGTCGTGTTCGCGCAGGTATGGGTAGGTGTCAAGGCGGCTTTTGCAGCCCACGCGTTATGGAAATCCTCTCTCGAGAATTGCATAAGGATATTTTAGAAGTCACCAAACGCGGAGGCAACTCCAAAGTATTGGTAGGAAGGAACAAAGAATAAAATAAGAATTGACTTAAGGCGACCGCGCCAGGAATATATTTTTTAGATTTTTTCGTAGAAAAAATGCTAAAAAGTATATTCCGACCGGCAGGCAAGCAGGAAGAGTTAAAACAAGAATATGAATATTGAAACTTTTGACATAGTAATAATTGGAGGAGGCCCTGCGGGTTTGGCGGCTGCGGCTTCGGCTCGTGAAAATGGCTGCGAAAAAATTGTTATTTTGGAGCGAGACCATGAGCTTGGTGGCATTTTGAACCAGTGCATTCATAATGGCTTTGGGCTTCACACTTTTGGTGAGGAACTTACTGGCCCCGAATATGCCGATCGATTCATTAAAAAGGTGAAAGATTTAAAAATCGAGTATAGGCTTAACACTTTTGTATTAAACATTAGTGAAGATAAAAAAATCACTTGCATGAACAGGACTGATGGTCTTTATACTATAAAGGCAAAAGCTGTTATTTTGGCCATGGGTTGTCGTGAGAGATCTCGTGGTGCTCTTAATATTCCCGGGTACCGTCCTGCTGGTATTTTTAGCGCGGGTACTGCGCAGCGCTTCGTAAATATGGAAGGTTATATGCCTGGCCGAGAAGTCGTAATTTTGGGTAGTGGTGATATAGGTCTTATTATGGCTCGTCGTATGATGCTGGAAGGTGCAAAGGTTAAAGTTGTTGCTGAGATTATGCCCTTTAGTGGTGGGCTTAAGCGTAATATTGTTCAGTGTCTTGATGATTACGGCATTCCTCTCAAGCTAAGCCACACAGTTGTAGATATCGAAGGTCGCGAACGTGTTGAAGGAGTAACTATAGCCGAAGTTGACGACCATATGAAGCCAATCCCTGGTACCGAAGAGCATTATAGTTGTGACACTCTTTTGCTTTCTGTTGGTCTTATCCCAGAAAATGAACTTAGCTTATCTGCTGGTGTTGAACTTCACCCAGTTACTAAAGGTGCATTCGTAAATGAAAGTCTTGAGACAAGTGTTCCAGGAATTTTTGCTTGTGGAAATGTACTTCATGTTCATGATTTGGTTGATTTTGTCTCCGAAGAGGCTGCAACAGCGGGTCGTAATGCTGCTTCGTTTGTTAATAATGAGCCGAAGAAAGGGAACAACATAGAAGTTAAAACTCAAGATGGTGTAACTTATTGTGTGCCAAGTTTTATCGACCCAAATAAAGTTGAAGATAAGATTACTCTTCGAATGCGTGTAAACAATGTTTATAAAGCTAAGTACCTAAGCTTGTATTTTAATGGTGAGCGTATTAAACACAAGAAACGTCCAGTTATGGCTCCTGGTGAGATGGAGAGTATTGAGCTTACAAAAGACGATTTTAATAGTGCTTTGCCACTTAGCGAAATATTGATAAAAATCGAGGATAAATAATGGAAACGAAGAATTTGACATGCATAAATTGTCCCTTGGGTTGCCAAATTGAGGTTAAGATTGATGCTGGCAAAGTTGTTGAAGTTTCTGGGAATACATGTAAAAAGGGTGAGGAATACGCCATCAAGGAAGTTACCAACCCCACAAGAATCATTACTTCCACTGTAATTGTTGATGGAGGGACAGGAATTAACTCTCAAGTTTCTGTTAAGACAGAGCATGACATTCCTAAAGATAAGATATTTGATGTAATGGAGCAACTTAAAGGTGTAAGTGTAAAAGCTCCTGTCAAAATTGGTGATGTGATTATCAAAGACGTAGCTGGCACTGGAGTTAACATTGTCGCAACAAGAAACATCTAATAAATCAATATATTTAGATTACGCTGCAAGTGCAAGCAATACGCAATTTGCTATTAGCGATGGTTATGCAAACCCAAATTCGATTAATGAGTCGGGACGCGAGTCATTTGAAGTCCTGGAAAAAGCTCGTGAAGACATCATGAAAATTGTTGGTGCAAAAAGGCCAAGTGAAATTATTTTTACTTCTAGCGCTACCGAAGCAAACAACATGGCTATTTTAGGTATTGCCAGAGCAGTTGCAGAAAATCATAAATTTGAAGGTCGTAATAAAATCATTGTTTTTGCTCTTGAACATGAGTCTTCGCTTTTACCTGCTAAAGCATTGAAAAATGAAGGTTTTGATGTTCAGGTTGTTGAAAGTGATATGAATGGTTTTATTAAATTTCAAAAATATATGGAGATGTGCGACCAAAAAACTGCTCTTGTTGTAATTCAGCATGCAAATACCGAAATTGGTAGTATACAAAATATTCAACAACTTGCAACCATCGCTCATGAGAATGGTGCTTACTTTCATTCGGATTGTGTTGGTTCTTTTTGCAATATTAGTTTAAATGTCACCGATTTAGATGTTGATTCGGCCAGTTTTTCTGGACATAAAATTGGCGCTCCCAAAGGAATTGGTGCTCTTTATCTTAAATCTGGTACCCCAATTGTTCCCATAATGTATGGCGGTCAACAAGAAAATGGTATAAGTCCTGGTACACAGGCAGTTGCTTTGGCACATGCTTTTGCAGAGGCGGCCAAGTATTCGGATTCAATTAAAAGAGACCTAAGTAAGAGATTCAGTGAGTTTGTTCATTTCATTGCTTTGGAAGTTGAAAAACTTGATGGGGTGCGTCTTACTGTTGGTTTTCCAGAAAATAAAATGGGTTATATGTGGAATATTATTTCTTTAACATATGATAATTTTAGTTCTAAGGATTTAATCTTGCAATATGGCAAGCATGGAATTATTGTGTCTGGGGGACCTGCTTGTTCTGCTCAAAAAGATGAGCCAAGTCATGTTTTGCAAGCAATAAATGTACCTGTTGACACAATCAATAATGTTGTTCGTCTTTCTTTTGGACAAACCACAAGCCTCGATGACTTGAAATATTTTATTGAAGTTACTAAAAAATTGCTTCAAGCCTAAGATAATTTGCACTTCTATGTGCTATAATCGCAATCGCTATAGAATTTTCATAAGGAGGAAAAAGTGGCTGCGATTAAAGTGGTTAAAAAGACGCCGTTGCCAAGTTCTACTGACGCAGAATTAGCTGTAGCAGAAATCACAAAAGCTTCAAACAATCGTATGTCAGCTGGCTCTTTGGGTTCATGCCCAGTTGAGTTTAGCAAGGCATTTGTTGAAGCTTGCGGATCTCAAAGTTGCGGTAAATGTACACCATGCAGAATTGGTCTTAAGAAAATGGCAAAATTACTTGACGAAGTTTTGGAGGGCGAAGCTTGTAAGTGCGCTCTAAAACACATTAAAGACCTAGCCAATGTTCTTTACGAAACTGCCGATTGTGCTATCGGCTTTGAGGCTGGTCGTCAAGTTTTAAATGGACTTGCAAAGTATGAAAAAGATTTCCAATATCATTTGGAGCATGATGGAATGTGTATGTATGAAAAATCTGCTGCCGTTCCATGTGTTAATGCTTGTCCGGCACATGTTGATATTCCTGGTTATATTGCTTGCACTGCTGCAGGTAAATACACAGATGCAATTAAGGTTATTCGCAAAGATAACCCACTTCCATTGGCATGTGGCTTGATTTGCGAGCATCCTTGCGAGATTGCTTGTCGTAGAAATATGGTAGATGACGCTATCAACATTCGTGGAATTAAACGTTATGCTGTTGAGCATGCTCGTGAATTCACTCCTGCGCATTATCCAAAAACAGGAAAGAAGGTTGCTGTAATTGGTGGTGGTCCTTCTGGTTTAACTGCTGCTTATTATTTGGCTTTAATGGGACATGCTCCTACAATTTTTGAGCAGCGCAGCAAGCTTGGCGGAATGATGCGTTATGGTATTCCAGCTTACCGCTTCCCACGTAAAGATATGGATAGCGAGATTAATTGGATGCTTAAGCAAGGCATTAAAGTTAAGTTGAACACTTCGGTTCCTAAAGATGTTAGCATGGCAAAACTTCGCAAGGACTTTGATGTTGTTTATGTTGCAATTGGTGCTCATAGTGGAAACAGTCTTGGTATTCCAGGTGAGAAAGCCGAAGGCGTTTTGTCTGCCGTTCAGCTTTTGGGTGCTTTGGGAGATAACAAGAAGTTTGACTTTACCGGCGAAGACGTAGTTGTTGTTGGTGGCGGTAATGTTGCTATGGATTGCGCAAGAAGTGCTGTTCGTCTTGGTGCTAAGAGCGTTACCATTGCTTACAGACGTCGTAAAGACGATGTAACTTGTCAAATGGAAGAGCTTGACGGTGCCTTGGAAGAAGGCTGTCATTTGATGGAACTTCATGCTCCTGTTGAAATTGTTACAGAGAAAGACAAAGTTAAGGGTATTAAACTTCAGCCACAAGTATCTGGTCCAGTTGACAGAGGTCGTCCAAAACCAATGCCTGCAAACAAGAAGCCTGTTGTTGTTAAGGCAGATAAAGTACTTGTTGCAATTGGTCAAGCTATCGATAGCAAAAATTTTGAGCGCGCTGGAATGAGTGTAAATCGTAAGCGCCTTGTTTCTAATAAATTCACCGAAGCCTTAGACAAGAAGGGCAACATTATTAAGGGTGTATTTGTTGGTGGCGATTGTCAAAGTGGCCCAGCAACTGTTATTAAGGCAATTGGTGCTGGTAAAGTTGCTGCTAGAAACATCGATAATTACATGGGCTATGATCATAAGATCGAGCTTGATGTTAAAATTCCAGAAGCAAAAATTGGAGATAAAAAAGCTGCTGGCCGCGTAAAGTTAATGGAACGCAGCGCAGCAGAGAGAAAAGATGACTTCGATCTAATGGAAAAACCTATGAGTGATCAAGAATGTTTGCTTGAATGCAACAGATGTTTAAGGTGTGATGCTAACGGCATGGGTGCTTTCCGTGGAGGAAGGGAGTTATCATGATAAATTTCAAGATTAATGGACAAAAGCTTAAGGCAGCTAAAGGCACAACCATTTTGCAAGCTGCACGCAAAGCTAATATCGAAATCAAAACTCTTTGTGAATATGAAAAGCTAAATTGTATTGGTGCATGCCGTCTTTGTATGGTTGAGGTTGCTGGTTTTGATCGTTTGGTTGCTGCCTGCAACACTCCTGTCGAAGAAGGAATGGACATCAAAACAAATACCGAAAAAGTTCGTCGTGCTGTAAAAGTTAATTTGCAATTGATTTTATCCGAGCACAATACCGATTGTACAAAGTGTGTTCGCAATGGCAACTGTACTCTTCAAACTTTGGCAGAAAAGGAAAATATTCATAAGAATCCTTTTGGTGAGGAATTTAAAGAGGTCAAGTGGCCTAAAGATTTCCCACTTCAACGTGATGAGAGCAAATGTGTTAAATGTATGCGATGCATTCAAGTTTGCGACAACATCACAGGTGCTCATGTTTGGAAATTAGCTAACCATGGTACACGCACTCGCATCGGAATTAATAACGATGTTGAGATTAGTGCAACTAAGTGTGTACTTTGCGGCCAGTGCATTACTCACTGTCCTGTTGGTGCTTTGTCCGAGCGCGATGACATTTGTAAAGTTCAAGCTGCTTTGGATAATCCAGAAATCACAACTGCTGTTCAAGTTGCTCCTGCTGTTAGAACTGCATGGGCCGAAGAGATGGGCTTATCTCGCAAGCAAGCAACAATGGGTCATATGGTTGCGGCCTTAAAGGCAATTGGTTTTGACTATGTCTTCGATACAGACTTTGCTGCCGACCTCACAATTATGGAGGAAGGTACAGAGTTCTTAACTCGTTTGAAGCATAAGAAAGATTATAAATGGCCAATGTTTACTTCTTGTTGCCCTGGTTGGGTTCGTTATTTGAAGTTGAACAGACCTGGTCAAGTTAAACAATTATCCACTGCAAAGAGCCCTCAACAAATGTTTGGTGCTGCTTGCAAAGAATGGTTTAAGATAAAGCACAACATTGCTCCAGAAAAGATGTATTGTGTTTCAATCATGCCTTGTTTGGCTAAGAAATACGAATGTGATGTTCCAGAGCTTAATGATGTTAAGCGTGGAGTCAAAGATGTTGATAATTCTCTAACTGTTCGCGAGTTCCAACGTTTGATGAAGGTTTACAACGTTGATCCAACCAAGCTAAAGCCAGTTGATTTTGATTCTCCTCTTGGCGAAGCTACAGGTGCAGCTCATATCTTCGGAGCTACCGGTGGTGTTATGGAGGCAGCTCTCAGGACTGCTTATGCAGTTGTTGTTGGTAAGAATCCTCCAGCTGATTTGTTCAAGAGTGTTCGTGGTATGGATGGTTGGAAAGAAGCTACTTTCAAATTGAAGGGAACTCCAATTCGCGTGGCTGTTGCAAGTGGTCTTGTAAATACCGAAAAACTTCTAACTGCTTTGGATAAGGGCGAAGTTGAATATGACTTCGTTGAGATCATGACTTGCCCTGGTGGATGCGCCGGTGGTGGTGGTCAACCTATCAAAGATGGTGTTGAGATGGCTAAAGTTCGTGGAGATCATTTGTACTTCCTTGATAAAAAATCGAAGAGTCGTTTCAGCCATGAGAATAAATCTGTTCAAGAGATTTATAAGCAGATGTTTAAGAAGCCTCTTTCACATCAATCACATAAACTCTTGCATACTGACCAAACTAAATGAACATTGTAAGTTTGGAAGAGAAATTGCTCAATCGGTGGCCGCAAAACACGGCTGCCGATTGAGACAGCACAGGGCTTCTGGTTGGCGATGGCCTTGTTGAAATTAAAAAGATCGCCGTCTGTTTAGATCCAAGTTTATCTGCGGTTAAAGAAGCTAAGTCTAAGGGTTGTAATTTGTTAGTTACACACCACCCAGCTTATATTGGTGATATTGAAGATGTTCCATCGCACAATATTATGTTCACGGCTCCAAATTATGGGGTAGCTTTGATGAATTTTCATACTGCCTTAGATGTAAGTGCCCAAGGTGCAGCTTCGCTTGCTAATTTATTGGACCTAAAAGTAAAATCTGTTTTGTGCCCAACTTCAAAAAAACTTGGTTTTGGGCGAATTTGCAGCCCAACTAAAAGTACTTCTGTAAGTCTTGGCGCTTTGGAAAAGAAATGTGTCAAGGCTTTTGGTAGAAAGCCTAGAGTTTGGGGCAAGGCAAGTTCTAAACTTAAGAATATTGCAATTAATACGGGAAGTGTTGGCCGATTGGATGATGAGCCAAGCATTATACAACCCGTTATTGATAACAAATGTGATTGCATTGTTTGTGGCGAGATTAAATATCACGATGCAGTTGAACTTGCAGAACGTGGAATTTGTATTCTTGAGCTTGGTCATGATGTAAGCGAGCTACCTCTTGTAGATATTATTTACGATGCAATTTTGGATTGTGGCTTTGCAAAAAGCGAAGTCATAAAAATTAATCAAAACAATTATTGGCATTAGGAGGGACCATGGTTAAGAATAAAAAATTAATTTTACCTGGTTTATTTATTGTTGTTTGTATTTCGCTTTTATGCATTTTGAGTTCATGTGTAAGTAATGTTGCTCCAAAAATTTCGAAGGACGCACACGGTTTGCAACATCATGATGGCTACACTTTAGAGCAAATGACTGTTGTCTCGCGACATCAAATTAGATCTGCTCTTTCTGAGCATGGGTCTGATCTTGCAAAGTTAAATGCTCATGAATGGTTGCCTTGGTCTTCGGACCCAAGCTATTTAACAGATTTAGGTTGTGCGCAAGAAACCATGATGGGAATGTATTTCCGTACGTATTTAGAAGAGGAAAAATTTATCCCAGTAAATTGGTTTCCAGCCGATGATGAAACTTACTTTTATTGTAATTCGCAACAGCGTACGATTGTTTCGACACAATCTTTTTCAAGTGCTTTGCTTCCTGTGGCCAACCCTCGAATTGTTTATAAGTCTGATTTTGATAGTGATGACCCGGTATTTTGGAGAGATATTACAAAAAACAGTGAAGCTTGACGCAACCAAGTTATGAAAGAAGTTGAAGAGCAAGGTGGCGAAGCTGGCCTTAACGGTATTCTTGAGCAAAATGCACAAAACTTTAAAACACTTGAAAAGGTTTTGGATTTTGGAAATTCTGAATATGCTAAGGAACATGGAATTACTCAGCTGCCTTTAGACGATATGAAAATTACTTTCAATTATGGAGAGGGTCCTTCGATGAAGGGAAGCTTAAAGCTTGGTAATTCAGCTTCGGATGCTTTGAAGTTACAATATTATGAATATCCGGATGGGCATGATGCTTCGTTTGGTGTTCCGCTATCTTGAGAAGAGTGGACACAAATTGGTGCTCTTGGTGATGCTTATCAAAAAGCTCTTTTTGGATCTCATACTGCTGCGATTGATAAAGCAAACCCGATGCTAAAGGAAATACAGGCTGACATGCAAAATCCAAAACGTAAGTTTACTTTCCTTGGAGGTCATGACGATAATATTATGTCATTAATTGCAGCCTTAAATATTAAGGATTATAAGTTAGAAAGCTCACTTAATTCACGTTCGCCTGTTGGTTCCAATTTTATTATTTCTAAATATAAAGATGATTCAGGTCAAGAATTTTGCACAATAAGTTTGTTGTACTGCACGGCTTCGCAGCTTCGGTCTTTAGATATTTTGGATTTAGACAATCCTCTAATTGAGAAAGAATTGGAGCTTGAAGGTTTAGAAAAGAATAAAGATGGCATGTATAAGTTGGCAGATGTTGAAAAGCGCATTGCTGATACAATTGCCGAATATGATTTGTGGCAATAAAGTGAGGTTAAAGTGGCAGGTCAGGTTGCAGATATTGAAAAGCTTCAACGCCTTGAGGTATTAGATAATACCTTAGAAGATGGTGCGGAGGCTTTTAATAATTCGCCAATTGCTCTTGAAATTGGTAAGGTTCGCGCAAAAAAGGCCGAAATAAAAACAAAGCGCGATGCCGTTGATAAAGTTTTTGTTAAGGCGCGCGAAGAAGTTGAAACTGTAAGCGCGAAGGATTCGCAGCTTGCTTCTGACCAAGATAAGGCTCAAAAAGAAATTGAAGCAACTCAAGGTGATTACCGTAAGGTTGAGGCTCATACTCAAAAGCTAAATGAGTTAACCGAAGAACGCAAAAAAGTTGATGCAAAACTCGAAGAGCTTGAAGCCAACTTCAACAAAATTAAAGAGTTAAAGGCAAAAATCGACTGCAGTATTGAGATGCTAAGTATGAAAGAAGATGAACTAAACAAGCAGCTTGAGGCTTCTAATGTTCAACTTAAGATGGACATGGATAAAGCCACGCAAGAAAAAGCTGCTTTGGAAAAAGAAATTTCAATGGACGCTTTGGCTGCCTATAAAAAAGCACGCTCTATTGTTGGCCAAACTGTTGTTGCAAAAAATGAAGAGGGTTCGTGCTCAGTTTGCAGAAGTAAATTTACGGGTGCACATCTTTCAAAGATCGAAGCCGATGCTCCAATTGCTGTTTGTCCAAATTGTCTTAGAGTTTTGGTCTAATGGAAAAACTCAAAAAAATAGTTGAGAAGTGTAACAACTGTGCGCTTAAAGATGGGCGCACCAATGTTGTGTTTGGAAGTGGCAATGTTAAAGCCGATGTAATGATTATTGGCGAGGCTCCAGGAAAAAACGAAGATGAGCAGGGGCTTCCCTTCGTTGGTAAAGCTGGTAAATACTTAGAAGAACTTCTCAGCTTGGCTGGACTTAAGCGCGAAGATGTTTACATCGCAAACGTTTTAAAGTGTAGGCCTCCTTCTAACCGCGACCCTCGTGCCGAAGAGATTCAAGCATGTGCGCCATACCTTCGGGAGCAAACTGCAAAAATTAACCCAAAGGTAATTGTTACTCTTGGAAATTTTGCAACGCGTTTCATTTTGAAAAACGAAGAGGGTATTACTTTGCTTCACGGCAAGCCAGTTAAGGCGGGGCGCTTTGTTGTGTATCCCGTGTTTCATCCTGCTTCTACAATGTATGACCCAAAGAAGAAGCAGGCCTTAGAAAATGATTTTAAACAGCTAAAAAGCCTGCTATAATAGGGGCGATATGACGTACGATTCAGCTTTTGGACAGATGATGTATCATGTTTTTGGCCATTTTGACCTGGCTGTTTATTCTGTCTTCGGCTTTGTTCAAAATGATATTTTCACTTTTCTAGCAAAGTTCTTTTCATCTTTTGGCGAGCCTATTTTTTCAATCCTGGTTTTTGTTGTTGGTATTGTTTTGGCTTGTTTTAAGCGTACCCGTAAAATTGGTTTGTTGATTATGTTTGCCACTGGTTTATTTTTCATTGTGAACAACATTTGTCTTAAAAACTTTTTCTCGCGTGTGCGTCCGTACAATACCCTGCAATGAAATGCACAATATTTCCAATGGTATTTAGGCGCAGGTGCAATTGCCGAAACCGATAATTCTTTTCCTTCGGGGCATACAGCTTATGCTTTTACTATGGCAACCACTATGTTTTTGTGGCTTAAAAATGACATGAAAAAAAGCGAAGGATGATTGTTTTTTATACTTGCAACATTTATTGGCCTTTCGCGAATCTATTTAATGGTTCATTTTACAACTGATGTTATTGCAGGTATGCTTGTAGGAATAGCTTGTGCTTGTATAGTTTGATACGGCCTAAAACTTCTTGAATATATTTGTTCTAAAAAGTTTCCGAATGCACTGGCATCAAACCGTCTTGATATGGAGCCTAAGCTTGCAAATAAACTTGGCCATAAGCCTGAGACTAATAAATCAATAGCTATTATTGTTGTTTGTTTGCTTTGTATCACCGCATTTAGTTTTACTAAATATATGATTGGCTTAAACAATGTTGTTCGTTGTGACCATCAAGGTCCAGATTATATTTGTATGAACGAAGCTTATATCGAAGAGTATGACGAGGCTTCGGGAGAAGTTAAAAATTATTGTGGGTTGCATGACTAATGACTAATCTTGAAACATCAAAGCCAATTGGAGTTTTTGATTCTGGGATTGGTGGCCTCACAGTGCTACGTGAGCTGCTTCGTGAATGTCCAAATGAAAATTTTATCTATATTGGCGATGATGCAAACTCTCCTTACGGTGAAAAGAGTGTTGAACAAATTCAACAACTAAGTTTGGATGTCATTCGCAAGCAGGAGTTTAGTAACATTAAAGCTTTGGTTATTGCTTGTAACACCATTACGGCTGCTGCTTATGATGTAATTGTTCAAAATTCAGACGTCCCTGTCATCGGCGTTGTGGAACATGGCGTTAATGCGGCTCTTGAATCTACAAAGAACAATAAGATTGGAATTCTTGCCACAACAGCAACAATTGAATCTGGCGTTTACGATAAAGCCTTGAAGCTTGGAAGGCCGGATGTCGCTGTGACTTCGGTGGCTGCACCAAAGTTGCATCAATTGGCAGAGAATCACTTGGACCAAATTCTTATTGAGCCAAGCGATGATGTTTATAAGCTTGTTGATTATCACATCCAGCCTTTTATTGATGCTGGTTGCGACACAATTCTTCTTGCATGCACGCATTTCCCACCATACGCAAAGATTATTTCTTCTATTGTCGGCGCTGAGGTAAATGTTGTTGACCCTAGCAAAAATACTGCAAAGAGTTTAGCTAAACTTCTTCAAGTTGATCTAAGTTCTGCAGGTGGCTCATATAAAATTATAAGTACTGCTGGAAACGATGAGAAATATAAGGAATTTTCAAATTTAATTTTGGGATAAATGAAAGTAATTCTTGCAACAAATAATGATAACAAAGCACGTGAAGTTCGCGCGATTCTAAAGGACTTTGATGTTGAAATTTCAACCTTAAGCGACCTTGGTCTGGATTCTGATCCTGATGAAACGGGTGAGACTTTTCTTGAAAACGCAACCATTAAAGCACAAAGTGCATTGGCTGCTGCGAAAAATAAACAACTTGATGGTTTTGCCATTGCGGCCGATGATAGCGGTCTTTGCGTGGATGCGTTGGGTGGGGGCCCTGGTGTGTATTCAGCAAGATATGCGCGCGAACCTGGTAAAACTTGCACTTATAAAGATAATAATAAAAAGCTTTTGAAGGAGCTTAAAAAGGTTCCCAAGGCAGAGCGCACTGCACATTTTGAAACTGTTGCCGTTTTAATTATGCCCGATGGAACTATTAAATCTGCGGTTGGTCGTCTTAATGGGGTTATTGGTAAGAAATCGGTTGGTCACAATGGTTTTGGCTATGACCCAATTTTTTACCCCGAAGGCGCAGGTATAACTTTGGCGCAACTTACCGTCGAAGAAAAAGATGCTATTTCTCACAGGGCGTTGGCTTTTAAGAATTTATTTTCAGATTAGTAATATTTGACATTTAATTTTATTTTATTTTTGTGGTAATATACTGCGCACGCGCCCGTGGCTCAACGGATAGAGCAACGGACTTCTAATCCGTAGGTTGCAGGTTCGATTCCCGCCGGGCGCGCCATCATCCCAAAAATAATTATTTTCGAAAAACTCACTCTCCCAAAATATTATAATTACCAGACATGAATGAGATTTATCAATCAATAAACCCTGTAGCTTTTACAGTTGGGGCATTTAGTGTGCGTTGGTATGGGCTTGCTTATTTAGCTGGTTTTATTTGCGCTAGTGTTATTCTTGTATTAGTTGCTAAGCGATGGAAAATTCACATTGAATCTGACAAGCTACTTGCTGGAATTTTAGTTGCAATAATTGGAATATTGCTTGGTGCAAGGCTTGGTTATGTTATCTTTTATGGTAACGGATATTATTTAAACAACCCTATAAAAATTCTCGCAATAAACGAAGGTGGAATGAGCTTTCATGGTGGCTTTATAGGCGGAGTTTTAGCTGGAATTCTCTCTGCAAAAATTATGGGAATTAAATACATGCGACTTTTAGACCTAGCATTTATTGGTGTCCCAATTGGATTGTTTTTTGGACGTTGCGCAAACTTTATTAATGGTGAACTGTGAGGTGCTCCATGTGACTTACCTTGAGCAGTTAGTTTCGGAGGAATGGCTGGAAACATGCCAAGACATCCATCACAACTCTACGAAGCAATTCTCGAAGGCATTATTATATTTACTGTTCTATTTATCATGAGCAGAAAACTTCCTCCATTTAAAGAAGGAAATTACTTTGCCGTCTTTTGTATTTTATATGCTACATTCAGATTTCTTGTTGAGTTCGTTCGTGAGCCAGATGTCCAACTTGGCTACCTTGCATTCGATTGACTAACCATGGGCCAACTTCTGTCCATACCATTATTGCTTTTGGGTGTGGGAATTCTAGTTTGAAATATTAATCGCAGTTCTTAATTAAAAATTTTTTAAATTTATCATTTAAAACAAAATCATTACTGTATAATTACCCTACAAATTAAGAGATTTTAGAAAATGTAGGGCAATGGAAGGAGGAAATAATGTCAATTATAGAAAGCATAATGAGAGAAGAATATGATAGGTCAAAACGATTTTGCAACGCTTTAAATAAAAAAATTGCTTCTTTGCCAAAAGGGTATTTGCGCAAAAAAATTATTAGGAATAATGAATATTGGTATTTACAGTACAGAGATGGATCTAGAGTTATTAGTAAATATATTAGAAAAGAAGATTTAGAGAAAGTAAAAAAAGATATTGCTTTACGTAATGAGCATTGTTTGTCTTTAAAGGAACATATGCTGGCTCAACGACAAATCGAAAGAGCTTTAGGTAAGGATTTTGTAAATGAATGAGCAAATAAAAGAGTTTCTTAGAGTTATTAAGCTACTACATGATAATGGCTGCATGAAGCACTTAATAATTATTGGTACTTGAGCAGAGTATGTTTATCAAGCAAGCGGTTTACTTAGTAATTTTACTTTTGATCAAAGAACAGATGATTGTGATTTTTTTATGTAAGAATCTTAGATTGCCGAATCCTAAAATTAACTTAGTAGAAATATTAGAAAGAGAAGGATATGTTATAGATCCAGATATAATACATGAGGCTTGTAAAATTTTTTCTCCAGCTGGCCTCGAGCTTGAATTTTTGCTAGGAAAAAAAGGTGCGGGAAATGAAATTACGCTAAAGTCAAATTTTGGATTTTATGTAATTACTTTAAGAAATGTTGATATATTAAAAAGGAATGCTGTCAAAGTTAATTTAATGGGTATGGATATTGAAGTTCCAAAACCAGAAGCATATGTTATTCAAAAAATGATAATTCACTTATCTAGAGGTGAAAAAACTAGTAGAGACCTTCGTTCAATAAAAGGGTTATGAAGTCAACTTGACAAAACTGAATTTTGAGAAATATGTAATTCTTTAAGTGTTAAACAACAAAAAATTGTTAAAAAATTTATTGAAACCCACGACTTAGAAAATAATTAATAATCTTAAGAAATTAAGTGGAGCGGGCGACGGGAATCGAACCCGCGTCACGAGCTTGGAAGGCTCGGGTTCTACCATTGAACCACGCCCGCTCATGGGATGGTCGGGACGACAGGATTCGAACCTGCGACATCCTGGTCCCAAACCAGGCGCTCTACCAAACTGAGCCACGTCCCGACATGAGCGCCAATTATACACCAAATTTTCAGAAAATTTTCACGTAAACAAACTATTTTATTGAAAATGTCGTATAATAAATTTCGTCAATCCTCAATAATTTAATAAGGAGAACCATATGAAAGCAAAGCATGTCAAAAAGCTTAATTTCTCAAAATTGTTAAGAAAAAGAAATCTTTTTACAGTCGGAGTTTGCACATTTTTTATACTCTGTCTTTCAGGAATAGGAATTGCAACTGCCAACAATCTCGACGAAGCTTCAGTGCCAATTTCAAACGAAGAAAAAATTGCCGACACTCAAAATTTAAAACCTGAACCATTTAAGAATGATTTTATAGACTTACAGGAAAGCAATTTACCCAAAGGATATAGTGACTCATCTTATTATCTGGGCTTTACAGCTATTGGAGATAGTTCGCAGGTAACTTTAAATGTTGAAAGTTTTGTTCCGTTGCCTAGTAGAGAATTTTGATATTCTGATGATAATTGTATCCATTGACATGAATATTTAGTGGGAACTACAATTGATATTCCAATTAATGCTACT
>JAZUHG010000047.1:0-19696 GCA_045641605.1 Phoenicibacter sp.
CACACGAACAAGAGACATTCCTGACATTAATGAAATGTTGTGGGGCTTATCTGAAGTTGAAACAATTGATCTTTCTGTAAAAGATTGTAAGTATGATTACTTGACAGAGGGGTATAAGTTGGGTGGTGGTAATTGTATTGCTCAAACCCCTAATTTGAAAAAAATTGTATCTAATGGAGAACTTAAATTAAATCTTAACGAGGCTGAGAGCTTTTCTAAAGGCACTTGGGTTGATCCGGATAATAATATTTGAGAAACTAAGATTTTAGACAAGGTTGGAGATTACCTCAAATGTAGCGTAATTAGTTTTAACACTAATGAAATTGTTGGAGGGTCACTAAATATTACAGATTCAATTCCGTTTGTGCCTGGTAAAGAATATGCTACATATGAAACTGGAACAGATGCGCAGGGTAATAATAAGGTTACTATTGAGCTTTATCAAGAAGGTTATGATGAACCTTATGCTAGACCACAAAGTAGAGTATATACATTAGATAGCGAAAGTTCTTACACCTGAGACAAATGAGACATAAGTCCAGAGCCTACTGGTAATAAGATTACAGAGGACACAACAATTACTGCTTGTGTCAAGGATTCTAAGTCTGCAAAAGCAGTCTATACTAAGAATGCAGACACAAATGATTATACTTTAACCTTCTATTATGATGACCAAACCCATACCGGAGATAAGATTGTAAGCGTTCCAAAACATTGGGGAATGTCTGCTTATAGTAGTAATTATGAATATGAGCGTGGTCGTTCGCCATTTGCCGAAGGAGAGCTTGAACCTTTTGCCATAGAAACCGTAAAAGTTGTATTTGATGAATCGTTTGCTAATTGTCAAGGTATAGGAAGTATGTCTGCATGGTTTAGCAACTTTACGAAAGTTACAAACTATGAGGGCTTTGAAAATATTGACACTACTTATTTAGGTGCAGATACAGATGCTGGCTTAAAAAATACTTTTGCAAATAATACTAGCCTTGAAAATATTAACGTTTCTGCGCTCAATACTAAGGGAGACGAAAAACAGGGAATTTCTGCTTGTGCGTCTTTTGCTAATATGTTCTTTAATTGTTTAAATCTTAAGAATGTTGTATTTACTGATGAAGGTGGTCAAAATACATTCTGATTAAATGGTGATGTTAGCGAGATGTTCTCAAGATGTAAGTCTCTAAAGTCGGTTAATTTGTCTTCAATGGATAAATTTAGTGTTTCTAAAGCACAAAGAATGTTTGAGTATTGTTATAAATTAGAGTCTCTTAATCTTGGACAAATGAATTTTGGTGATTCTTACACGGTTCAGGATTTAATTAAATATTGTTTTGCACTAAATTCTTTCACTTCAAATAATACTTCGAAATCGAAAATTTCTTTTCCTGAGCTTAATCCTACTTTAGGAAATTGAATGTTTGACGGTACTCCTATAGGAATAGATAAAGAGACTTTAAAGGTTGGTACGTATACACGTTCAAATGAAGAATTATGTACAATTACATTTGAGGCTATTGGTGATAGACCTAATGATGGACGTTGTTACATTGAAGGATGAGATGTTGAAGATGGATATATTGATAGTATAGTATTACCAGTGGGAACAGAGTTGTATAACGAGGTCAATACTTTTCGTGTTACATTTAGGGAAACCAATGGTGGACACGTGTGGAAGGAGCCAGCAGTATTTTGTATAGACATAAAAGACACAGCAAAGCCAACATGAAAATTTGTTTCGCCATTTACAGTGACACAATCAACAACGTTACAATA
Source organism: Phoenicibacter sp. (assembly GCA_045641605.1). Lineage (GTDB taxonomy): Bacteria > Actinomycetota > Coriobacteriia > Coriobacteriales > Eggerthellaceae > Equivita. The sequence goes on from JAZUHG010000047.1 coordinate 1,771, forward strand.
TGATATTTCAGATAAGCTTATGCAAAACAGCTTTTTACCAGATAATAATGTAAATTCCGAAAATACATTAGATCCACAGGGTGACCCTATAGATCCAGTTGAACCACAAGTTGATCCTGTGGTTCCGGAAGGTGATGAAGGTGCGCCATTAGCTGCTGGTGCTTTGGCGCTCCCTGCTTTGGCTGCTCTTGGGATTAGGAAGAGAATTCGAGGCAAACACGCAAAAATTTAGGAATTTGTAGCATAAACCTAAAGGGCAGGCTTACCACCTGCCCTTTTTATTTTTAAGGGCATTTAGCACGAGAAATAGTGTAAAATACGCAGTCCGCGTGAATAGAGAAAGGACACATAGCATGATGATTGGGGGTGACGCATATGATATACCTCTCCCGCTTGATTGGAAAGCCAGTTTTGGACTCCGAAGGTCAGCGCCTTGGGAGCATATCGGACGTCGCCATCTCAACAGGCGAAGTGTTTCCTCGCGTTACTAGTCTTGCCTTTTTAGGTCCTGGTAAAACACCATTTATGATTTCATGACGCAAGTTCGTCGAGAATTTCGATGAAGATGATGGCATCGTGCTAAAACAGCCTCAACCGAAGGTTCGTTTTTCATATTTACAGCCTGACGAAGTCTTGCTTGCTCGCGATTTAATGAATAGGCAAATTGTCGATACGCAGGGCTTAAAGGTTGTTCGCGTTAATGATTTAAAGCTTAGCCAATATGGCAATCAGTTGCGTCTTTTGGGTGCCGAAGTTGGCATTCGTGGGCTATTGCGTGGTATTGCTGGATGGCTTGAGAAAGCTGTTGTTGGCATATCTAAGTTGGTCAAGCATCCAATTCAGGAGCAGATCATCGCTTGGAATTATATGGACTTGCTCGACCGCGATTTGTCCAAGGTTAAGCTTTCGGTTAGCCATAAGCGCCTTGAAGAGCTTCACCCAGCGGATATTGCGGACATTTTGGAGCAGCTGGACCCTCAGCAACGTGCGAACGTCTTTAAGCAACTGGATGAAAACCAGGCTTCGGACACAGTTGCCGAGATGGAAGATGAGATCCAGGCCGAATTTTTGGACGACTTGGAAGAGCATCACGCATCCAAGGTTTTGGGTAACATGGATCCTGATGATGCGGCGGAAATTGTCCGTGACCTCAGCTATGACAAGGCCGAAAAGTTGCTTCGCCTCATGGGTATGGCCGATGCGACGGAGATCAGGCAGCTTTTGGGTTACAAAGACGGTACTGCTGGCGGTATGATGACCACCCAATATGTTGCCGTGAACGAAAATGACACCGTAAATGACACGATTGACGTGCTTCGTCAGCTTGACGAAGACCATCCGCCGGTCCATTACATTTACGTGCTTGATAAGTCAAAATGCCTGGTTGGTGCGGTTTCGCTAAAGGCACTCGCGCTTAATAACGGTAACACTCAAATGAAAAACATTATGATTCACGACGAGCTCATCTATGTTTCTCCGGATGTCCCCGAAGAAGAGGTCTCCGAAGACATCTTTAAGTACGACTTAACTGCAATGCCGGTTGTTGATGAACATGGTGTGCTACTCGGCATCGTTACGACCGAAGATGCTTGGGATGCCATCGAAGATGACGTGGTCGAAAAGAAGAATTTCACGTGAGTAAAGCGCATTGGCCTGATTCTTTTGGGTTTAATTTTGCTCGCGCTTTATACTTTTGTAATATTGGCAATTGTGAGAGGTTTTTAAATGGGGCCGGTATGCAAAAGTTCAAGAAAACAAATCTCCTAGTTATTTTAGCAGCGATGGGGCCTGGCATCATTACGGCGATGGCGGGCAACGACGCAGGTGGAATTGCGACTTATTCGACCGCCGGCGCGAAGTTTGGTTACGCCACGCTTTGGACCATCCCCATCATGTGTATTTTGCTCATTATTGCGCAAGGTACGGCTGCACGAATGGGTGCTGTAACTGGTAAAGGTTTTGCTGCGCTGATTCGCGAGCGCTTCGGCATTCGCTGGACGGCTTTTGCGATGTTGGTGCTTCTTATTGGTAATACGTCAACAACTTTCAGCGAATTTGCTGGTATTGCTTCGGGTATGGAGCTCTTCGGCGTTTCGAAGTATATTTCTGTGCCGGTTGCTGCCGTGGCGGTTTGGTTTTTGATCGTCGGCGGGAACTACAAACGAGTGGAGAAGGTTTTCCTAGCCATTAGCTGCGTCTTCGTCACTTATATTATTGCTGCCTTTATGAGTGGGCCAGACTGAATGCATACTATAAGTAGCACTTTTTTGCCGCAAATTTCTTTCCAGGAGAATTATATTGCCGTGATTATTGCCATGATTGGTACCACAATCGCACCGTGGATGCTGTTTTTCGTCCAGAGTAACATTGTTGAGAAGGGTAATGGTGCTAAAAAGTCTGATCTTAAACGCGATCTTCTAAGTGGACGCGTAGATGCGATTTCTGGCTCTGTAGCTGCATTGGCCGTTGCCTGATTTATCATTGTTACCACTGGTACCGTGCTTTTCCCTCAAGGGATTTCGGTCTCTACTGCACAAGACGCCGCTCGCGCACTTGCACCTTTTGCTGGCGAATACGCAGAGATCCTCTTTGGTGTGGGCTTGGTTGCGGCTTCGTTCTTGGCTGCTTGTGTACTTCCGCTAACGACCTCCTTCGTAATTTGCGAAGCGTTTGGCTGGGAGGCTGGCGTTAGCTTCAAATGGAAAGAGGCACCAACCTTCAAAACCATTTTGACTGTCATTATAATTTTGTCGTTGGTAATTGTTCTTTTGCCGGACATCGGCCTTATGGACATCATGCTTCAATCGCAGTTTATCAGCGGCGTAATTTTGCCTGTCCTGCTGGTATTTATGGTCCTCATCGCAGGCAACCAATACATCATGGGCAAATACGCTATCGGACCCATCGCCAAATTCCTCTTATGGGTCACAATAATTTTGGTCTCTACCCTAACCCTCGCCCTCTTTTTTCTTTAGGGGAGATGACACGGGCGTATTTCCCCAATAAAAATACCAGCTCATATGTTATAATTGTGGCTTCGTCATAATTAAAAGTTGTATAGAAGGAGTATTATTATGGAAACAACATTTGGTTATTATTTTAATTTTGTTGAAGGTACTGCGCCAAGTCCCACACCTGGTGGAGATATTTTTGCTGCCTTAACCCAAACAGGAGATTGACTTTGAACTGTAATTTTGGCTTTGCTTGGTGTTGTCATTATTGCTGTTTGTGGCATTATTGTTGCTAAAAAAGTTAATCTTAAAAGTTTTTCTATCAGTGATGTTATATCAAGCAGAAAGGCTGTTGTTATTATTGCTTGTGCGGTCTTTGCTATTAGTAGCGTTGTGGCTATTACTATTAGTAGTAGAGCTTTGGCTGAAGAGAATCATTATGACCCTGCAGAAAAGGAAAAATTTACTCCAGTTAATGTTTATGTTAATAAGGACACCGGCGAAATTACAACAGAAAATTTTGTAATTGACTTGCCAGGCGTGACGGAAGATTATTATGCTATTAAAATAGAAAATCCTGCTTTAAGGGCTGGTAATGGCTTTGAAAATCTTAACGCTAATGTAATCATAACAGATCAAAGTCAACACTTTGATATTATTGATGGGTGTTTGAATTCTAGCGAAATGGGTCGAGCTATCACGATGAAACACAATGATGTCTGCAGTGTTAATATTTCTGGTATTGATTGCGATACAGCTAAATCTCTTATTGGGAAAAACGATGTATTTTATTTTATTTTTAAAAATCCATTTCCTATTTTAAAAGAGGACTATAAATCAGATGTTGATTTATATGTTGGTTATTGAGGCGACAGTTTTACTTTTGATCAAGTAGCTCAGGATGCATTAAAGAATGAAGGATGAGTATCTGAAACAATAAATGATCAACAATACTATAAAAAATCTATGAAGGTTCATACTAGTATGTCAGATGCACTTTCAGTTTTTTATTCATTAATCAACGATATACATATTACACACAAAGACGGATATGCATTTGTTGGGTTTTGTGATGGTGATGGTATTCTTTCACGAACTGTTGAGGATACTGGATATCTTGGTTCTAATACTTGTTGCGTTATGAATTTCTTCAGTGATTCTAGTTTATATAACGATTTAAAATATGTTATTAATTTAAAGGATTATGAAAATACCCCATTTAAGCTTACGCCCGAGGGAGAGGTTCTTGCTAAAAAGAATGGTTGAACATATCAAGAAGGTAATACGCTTATTAAGGAACATGTAAGCTTAGATGCTAAGCCTATTGAAATTATTAGTATGTTTAATTCTGATAACCTTGTTTGTGTAAATGAAAAGACACATTTTAATTATTGAAGTATTTCGCCAAGTTTTGGAATTCCTAGTAATATTTCTATAAAGCTGTTTTGTGTAGGTGGAAGAATTAATTTTACTATAGAGTCATGGACAGAGAGTGAAGCTGTCCAAGAAGCTGCACCTGCTGCTGATGCTGCGGCTAGTGAGGCTGCTGTTGCTGAGGAAGCTGCTGTAGCGGAAGAAGCTGCTGTTGCTGATGAGGCGGCTGCTTGTGAAGCGGTTGCTACAGATGAGGCTGTTTCGGTAGAGGCATCTCCTGTTGTTGATCAAATTATTGATTATGTTACCGAGGAATTGCCTGAAGTCGTTACGCCACTTGTGCTAATGCTGCTTTGGTTTCTCTAAGATAATTTAGATATCTTTAAAAAGGGCTACTTCGGTGGCCCTTTTTTATCTTTAGTGGAGATGACACGGGGTATTTCCTTGCTTGATGTATAATATTTATGTCGAGAGGAGAATTCATGAAAAATATGACGCTGAGAAGCGTGGGGGCTGTGGCTTCGGCGATTTTGGTCGCGATTTTGATTTGCGTATGCGTTTGTGGATGTGTAGACCCTATGGAAAAGTATAAGCCTGTTAAACATACAAATAGTGAAGGTCAGGAGTCGTATGATTGGCCTGCTGCGGATGAGCAAGGTTTTATCGAGGTTCCAGGTGGAAAGGTCTCTTACCGACTTTATGGAAAGGGTAAGCCTGGTGTACCGCTAATTTGTTTGCATGGTGGCCCTGGTGGAAATTATGGTGTTTTTTATAAGCAAATTTCGCTTGCTGCGGACCGTCCTGTTTTGTTATATAACCAGCTAGGTAGCCCAGATACCGAAGTGGACCAGAGCATCGACACTGCCGAAAAAGTTCAGGCCTTATATACTATCGATCGATTCACCGAAGAGCTTGACACGGTTGTGAAATTTTGTGAATTTAAGGAATATGCATTTTTGTGTACATCCTGAGGCTGTATGCTTGGGGCTGAATATGCTGCTAAATACCAACCTGAAGGTTTGAAGGGCTTAATTTTTGCCGGGCCGTTTTTGAAAGTTGATACTTGGTTGCAAGATTGCGAGCGACTGATTTGCTCACTTGATGGTGGCGATGAAATGCTGGCTGAGGTCCGTCGTTGTGAGGCGAGTGGCGTTTACACAGAGCGCTTTGATGAGATCAACACCATTTATTCCAACAATTTTGGCAACCGCCATAAGGACCTGAATTATGATCGACCAACTTTTGAAGAGCAAGTGGATGGCCATAAAATGGTTCATGGCGTGGATGTTTATGAATATATGTGGGGTAAAAGCGAGTTCTCTTGTACGGGAACCTTGCAGCATCATGATTCGACCGTATGCTTGCAAAAAATAGATTGCCCTATTTTATATTTGCCAGGACAGTATGATGCTGGTACACCCCAGGCTGCTTTTTATTACAATTCGCTAACGAAAAACGGCGAAGTTGCTGTAATTCCGGGTGGTGCACATAGCGCACTTAGCGAACGCCCCACCGAATCCAGCACAATTATTAAGGAATTCCTCAATCGCCTCTAACATAGGGGAGATACCCCGTGTCATGTCCTGACCAGGAAAGCATGACAGGGTGCATCACGCCAAACTAAGTCCGGTCACGGCCGGCAAACGAAAGGAGACATTATGTCCGTACTTGTAGAAGCATGTTGCGCATCCGTCGAGGATGTATTGGAAGCCGAAAAAGCTGGCTGCGACCGCGTTGAACTTTGCAGCGCCATGAGTCTGGGAGGCCTTACCCCAACTGTTGGCATGATCCGCGCAATAAAAGCTAAATCCAAAATCCCCATCATGGCCATGAATCGCCCAAGGTCAGGTGGCTTTTGCTACACCGATGAAGAGTTTGAAATGATGAAACATGATGCATGTTCGTTAATCGCCGAAGGTGTGGAGGGCCTCGTCTTCGGAATTCTGCGCCCAGATGGCACAGTTGATAGTGAACGTTGTGGCGAAATGATGCGCTTAATTTCTCATGAGTCGATGAAACTTCCAAAACGTGTGCAAACAGTTTTCCATCGCGCTTTTGATGTGACTCCTGACTGGCGTGCCGCAATGGAAGAACTTATTGAGATTTCTTTCGACCGCATTCTTACAAGTGGCCAAGTCCCAAATGCAAATGATGGTGCGCAAAATATTGCGGACATGATTAAGACCGCAGATGGCCGCATTGAGGTTATGCCTGGCTCTGGAGTGAAGGCTGATACTGTTGCAAACCTTGTTGAAAAGACTGGCGCAAAAGCTGTGCATTTACGTGCAGTTAGCTGGCACGATGACACTTCCTGTTCCCACGGACCTGCCGCCATCCCATTCAACGGCAGCGCAGAACCCGAAGACCAGTTCGCCATCTCCGACGCATCCTACTTCCAGCAACTCATCTCCAACCTCAAATAGTTTCCGAGACCAAGTCCCCGCTTCCGAAGCAGGTCACTTCCAGCCTCTCATCTTTAACATCAAGTAGTTTCCGAAGGCTAAGTCCCCGCTTCCGAAGCAGGTCAATTCCAACCTCTCATCTATACTTCCGCTCATTTTTCTTTTTTTACATCGGCATTGGCTCAAAAAGCACTCTGTGAGTGTAAATATTTATATTTAACAGTGAAAATGTCTCAAATGACGTTAAGTGTGTGGAAATTGAGAGAAAATCCACTCACTTTCTTGATTTTGAGCCAAAATCTAAGATTTTTATTTAAATATTCACTCATTAGTTGCGATATGAGCCATTAATTCATTCATGAGTTAGAAAATTCACTCACTTTCATTGTTTTGAGCCATGCCTTTTATAAAATATTGGTGGAGGCGTGAAAAAAGCGGAGGGATTCTCCGCTTTCGGTGTTTTAATTTGAGGTTTGCTTAAAGTGACGTTTGTATTATTTTGAGGTTTGCTTAAAGTGACGTTTGGTTTGCTTAAAGTGACGTTTGGTTTGCTTGTGAGTTGGTTTGCTTGAGTGTTGGTCTGATGTAAGAGTAAGTTGATGTGCTTAGGTAGTTGGTTATGCTTTTGTGACTTTGCCTGCTTTTAGGCATTTAGTGCAAACGTTGGCCTTGCGAACTTGGCCCTTTGAATCTTTGATGCTGATTCTTTGGATATTTGGAGCGAAAGTACGTCCAGTAACTTTGTGCGAGTGACTTACACTGCGACCAGCAACAGGAGCTTTTCCGCATATTTCACATACTTTTGACATATTCATCACCTCTTCTTAATTTGTAGGAGCAATTATACACAATTTCCGAAGACACAGAGACTCTATTTTTAACTTCTCCTGCTAATTTATGTTTAATTTTCTTTTATTTATATTTATTATTTTGTGATTTTCATTTTATTGTTAGTTCAATATTTTCTCCGAAAAATTCATTTTGCCTTCATTGTCCGTTTATTCATTTTGCGTATAGTACGCACTACTAAATAGGAATCTATTTAGTGTGTAAAAGAAAGCTGGTTTGAATATATGAAAAAGAATGCAAATAGAAAGTCGGCGATAATCTGTGTTGTATGTGGATTTTTATGTGCAGTATGTGTGTTTGTTTATACGCAGTCTGTTCGAGCCGATGCCGAGGACACCAGAAACGCAGCTATGGCGAAATATGGCGGTGAGCAGATTGAGGTATGTGTTGCTAAAAGGGATATCGCCGCAGGAGAGAGTATCGATTCGTCATGTTATGAATTAAAACTATGACTGGCTGATCTTTTACCAGATGATGCAGTTAGAAATTCGAATGATATTTTAGGAAAGCAATTAACTAGTTCAATTGTATGTGGAGAAGTAATATCAAGCAAGCGATTTCAAGATTCTGCTGTATCGTTGGAAGTTCCAGCAGGTTTATCTGCTGTTAGCGTCCCCGCAAAGGATGTTTCAGCCGTGGGTGGAGCCATCACTTCGGGGATGCACATAGATATTTATGCAACAGGAAATATAACCACGTCTTTGATTGCGCAAAATGTGTTGGTTCTTGCGACTAGTTCTAGCTTTAGCGAAAAATCATCAAACGTATCGTGGATTACTTTTGCAGTTGAGCCAGATAAAGTGCAAGAGCTTGTCGCAGCATCTCAAACCACTACTTTATATTTTGTACTTCCATCAGAAGAGGATTCCTCCGACGATAAATATAAGAATAATGAGAATAAGAATGAATTTTTCAATGACGAAAAGGAGTATTAATGTCTGTAAACGTTGTAATGTGTGTTGACAGCAAGACGAAGTCAAACCCTAAACTTATAAATTTAGAAAACCAGAATCTCAACCAGGATTGGTTGCAGGTATTTAACAACGCAGTTGAGTTTCGTCAATATATAAATGTAAATAAGGAAAAATTTGAGATTTGGATTGCGTCTTCTGACGATATCGATGCGATAAATTTAGCTGCAACGGCAAAGAAAGATAGGCCAGATTGTGTAGTATGCCTTTTGAGTTTCAATATGTCTGGTTCTTTAAAAAGCAGAGCTAACGCTGCAAATATTGACACTATTATTAATTTGAATTCTCTGAAGGAGAGGTTTCTTGCCAAATGTAAGAACAATAAATCTCTTGATGCGTCTCAAACTAACGAATTTAAGCTTCGGAACATTCCTAACATTAATCCTGGAAATTTAAGTAGCAAAAAAGCATTTGTTTTATCGGTTGTGTCTGCTTCTGGAGGGGCGGGAAAAAGTAGCGTTAGTGCTATGGCAGGTATGCTCGCTCATACAGCTGGTTTCAAAACCTTAATTCTTGATGCTGATTTTCAATTTGGAAATATTGGGCAGATGTTTAATATCGAAAAGCCACTAACATTTGACAAATTTATCGAAGACAACCAACTGATTGTGAATTATCACCCAAACAACAATAATCCCATAGTGCTTTCGCCTCCAGAATTTCCTGAGCTTTCGGAGAAAATGATAAATGAATTCCCTGCTGCTTTAGAAGTTTTGAAAAACCAGTTTGATGTAATTATTGTAAATACGGGAAGTTATTGAAACGAAATTCAAGCCTTGATGCTTGAAAGAGATAGCAAGTCTTTGTTTTTAATTGACCAAAGGCCCACCTCTATTGTTGCAACGAAGAAGGCGATAGATTTATGTAACAGATGTGGAATTGCAACCGGTTCTGTTATTTATGCGATAAATAAATGTTCAAAGCGGGCTTTGTTTTCGTCATTAGATGTTTCGTGCACTCTTCAAGGTGTTCATGTTGCCGAAATTATGGATGGCGGCTTGGATGTTGATGAATTGCTTAGCCAAGGCAGGCCGATTGAACTTATAAAATCGCAAAATTCATTTGCAGTAAGTATTTGATCGATTATGGAAGGGATTCTTCCTCAATACATTAGCGATAAAAACAAGACTACTAAAATTGAAATAGTGAAAAGCAGTCCAACTATGCGTAAGGAAAACAGCAGCGGCCTATCAAGACTATTCAGAAAGAGAGCTTAATTTATGTCTTTGTATGAAAGAGCACAAAAGACTAAAAACCCAAACTTGACGAAGGGTCAGATAGCCGTTGCTTTTATGAATTCTAAGAAGGAGCGAAGGCAAAGCACTCTTTCGGTTCTGCATAAAGAAGTACAAAAGATAATCTCTCCTGAAAAATTGGCCGAAATAATGAGCTCTAACCCTCAAAGAGCTCAAGCCGAAATAAGAAATGCGGCATACCATTGTTTTAATAAGCCGAATTGAGAAAAACTTAGCGATGAAGACAAGAAAATGCTTGTCAAAAGCTTAATCGACTTTATGTTTGGCTTCGGACCGATTGAAACACTTTTGGATAATCCAAGAGTTACCGAAGTCATGGTTAACGGGACGAAATCTATTTATTATGAAATTGATGGCAAATTATATTTGTCGAAAAAGAAGTTTATTAATGATGAACAAGTGCGTGCTTTGGTTGACCGAATTCTTGGGCCGCTTGGAAGAAGAATTGACGAAGAATCGCCGATGGTTAATGCTCGACTTAGCTCGGGACACCGAGTACACGCAATTATTCCCCCGCTTTCGTTAGACGGAACTATTTTAACAATTCGAAAATTTGCTGAACATGTTATTACCCTTGAAGAAATGGTTGGTATGGGGTCTTTAGATAATAAGATGTTGCAATTTTTGACTTGAGCTGTTCTAATGAAGAAAAATATTGCCGTTTCTGGAGGTACTGGCAGCGGAAAAACAACTTTGTTAAACGCTTTGTCATGCAAGATTCTGCATAGCGAAAGAGTTATAACGATTGAAGACTCGGCAGAACTTCGCTTTTTAGAGCATCCGCATGTAATTAGGCTGGAAGCGCGACCCAGGAATTCCGAAGGCACGGGGGAAGTACCTATTCGTGAGCTTGTAATTAACGCATTAAGAATGCGGCCAGATAGAATTGTTGTTGGAGAATGTAGAGGTGCCGAAGCTCTCGACATGCTTCAAGCAATGAATACTGGTCATGATGGCTCACTAACAACTTTGCATGCAAACTCCCCGAAGGAAGCAATTACCAGGCTTACAACTATGGTCAGATATGCTGCCGAGCTGCCAGTTGACATTATCGAGAATTACATTGCATCGGCGATTGACCTAGTAATTCAAACAACAAGAGGTGCCGACGGCAGTAGATATATAAGCGATGTTGTTTCTTTTAGCTTCGATTCTGATAAAAGATGTTGCGTTGTTAATAAAATCTTTCATCGAGACCCATTTGGTGAAATTCAAAAATGGTTTTCTGTTCCAGAATGGATTAATCAAGTTAATTCGTATAAACATGCGGCAAAAGAGGAGGTTGAGAGATGGAAATCATCTTTATCTGTCCAGCTTTAATTGGCATTGCCTCTGCCGGAGTATTTGGATATTTAATAGGTAAGAAGATCTATGAGTACATGCAAATTCGAAAAATTTCAAAATCTGCAATTAATACCGACGGGAATAAGAAAGATAATCTGTTTTTTTGACTTATGAGGAATGGTGTTACTTTTTTAAAGAAGCCATCATCATATATTTTGCTCCGAAGTAAATCAGTCAGCAATTTTGCCAATAATTTTGTACTAATTCTTAACGAAAACAATATAAAGTCCGATGCAACTTCGGTAACTTCGGCGTTAATCTTTTTATTATTGTTTCTTGGGATTGTGGCATCGATAATTTTTACCTCTCCTATTGCTGGTCTGGCTATCATTTTATGCTTTGTAGTGTGTTTGATTTCTTATGTAAAAGCTTCCTTAGATAAAAGGATGACCAATTTGAGAAATTCAATTCCAGATATGTTGAGATCGATGAGTGTTTGTTTTGGTGCTGGGTATACTATATATCAAACTTTTTCCCAGATTTCGATAGAGACAAGAGGTCTTTTAAAAAAGCTATTTCGAAGAAGTACTCAAATTTTACAAACAGGTGGGTCAGTTTCGGAAGCTTTGTATTTCTTGAAGAATTCCGAAAGCGGGGAAGAACTTTCTTTTTTGGCGGTAGCTTTGGATGTTCAGCACCAAACTGGTGGAAGCATGAAGCCAGTTATAGATTCAGCAAGAGATATGGTTGAAAACAAGCTTGAACTTATGAGATTGTTGCATGTACAAACGGCTCAGGCCAAGCTTTCGGCGCGCATAGTTATGATTTTGCCTTTCGCGTTAATCGCAATATTTTCCATTGTTAGTCCAGGCTTTTTATTGCCATTCTTTTCAAGCTTTTTGGGAATTGTTTTACTTTTAATAGCTTGCATTATGCAATTCGCGGGATTTATTTTAGTTAAGAAAATTTTAAACATTAATATTTAATGAGCATCTATATTTACATACTAATTTTGATTGCAGGATTGGTTCTGGCGTTAATTGCTGGTTTTCAAGTTACGAAAATTATTTATGCGGCTTACCTTAAGAACAAAATGAAGGAAATGCGAAGGAAAGCTGCGGGTGTCAACAGAGATTTGTTTTCGCAAAATTTTTGCTGTGACGGTATTGCTAAAAAAGTATTGATTTATTTAATAAAAATTTCATATTCGATGAGTTTTATTAATGACCAAACGTGACTGTCGGCAAAATTTGTAAAAACAAATGAACTTTCAAAGAAAATTTTAGCGTTAAAGAACAAAAGCAATATGCCAAATGTAGTTACAAACTATTCTTTAAAGGAAATTCAAATTAGGTTTGCTATTTTTGCGGTATGTATAGGATTGCTGGTAGGAGTGCTGTTTTCATATTACTTAATGATAATTTTGGCTATTGTTGGTTTTTGCATTGGTTGGTATTTGCCAATTTGAGCATTGAAGCAAGAGAAGGAATGTCGAACTCAAGAGTTAGAGAAAAATTTACCAGAAATGCTTGAGGTTGTCTCACTAGGTTTGAGGAGCGGCTTGACTTTTGATAGATCGCTTCGGATTTATTGTGACCATTTTAGCAATGAACTTGTTTCCTCGTTTGCTTTAGCTCAAAAAAAATGAGAGGGCGGCCTGCTGTCGCGAGACGAAGCGCTTCGTGAACTTAGTAATTCATATGAAAGTACAATTTTCGGACGAGTGATTGACAGCATAATTAGATCTTTGCGTTTTGGCTCTTCTTTGGTAGAGAGTTTGGAAGAAGCTGCCTTAGAATCTCGAAATATTTATAAGGCTCAACAAGAAGAGATTGTTTCGAAAGCACCGGTAAAAATGATGATTCCTACGGGTACCTTAATTTTGCCCGCAATGCTGATTTTAATATTAGGACCAATATTACTCGAGCTTGGAAGTGGATTTTAGGAGGTTAGAATGAAGAAGATTAACAAGTTAATATCAAATTTTTACGTATTTCTTTGAGATGAAAAAGGTCAAGGCACAACTGAATATGCAATTCTTGTTGGCGTCTTGGTTGTTATTGCAATCATTGCAATTGCATTGTTCAAACCAAAATTAGAAGAGCTTTGAAATTCGATTGCTGAAGGAATTAATAGTTTGTAATATGAAATTATTACATTACATAAAGGATTGCCAGGATGGACAGAGCACTGTTGAGTTTGCGATTGTTACTGCTGCCATCATAGTGATAGTGGTTGCGTTGGGTTTGTTTTGAAGATTGGGTGACGAAGGAATTTTTGTTGACCATGCAGTAAGTAGTGCTTCGCATCATCTTGAAGAAGCCGCCGCAGGAATTGTTGGAGATGTTTTTAGTTGTTAAAGTTTTGCAATAATAATGGACAATCAACTATCGAAGCCGCGGTGATGATCCCATTGCTTTTCTTACTGATGCTATTATTAATCCAACCTGGCATTATCCTTTATGATTTGTGTGTGATGAACTACGCGGCTTCGGAGACATGCAGAGTTTTATCGACATCAAATGATGAAGGAATTTCAAAAATTTGTGAGCCCTATGCAAAACGAAGGCTTTCTGCCATTCCTCAACAAGATAATTTTCATATGCACAGCAGCGGTTGTTCTTACGAAATTGAATTTAACGGAAACCAGAATTCTCAAACGGTAAATGTTGTTATTAAAAATCAATTAAAGCCACTTCCTATTATCGGATTTATAAGTTCCATCTTTGGAATGCTAAACGAAAATCAATGTTTTTTAATTCAAGCAGAATCGTCTCAAGATTTGAAGCCTGATTGAACAAACAATAGCCCTCAAGGAAGCAATCCTGAAAAATGAGTTGGCGGGTGATTGCAATAATAAGATTTTTTAAAGACGAAGACGGGTTTACAACAATTAGTGTTGTTGTTTCGCTGTTGTTGACTTTATCTTTGATATTTTCAACGGCTCAAATATACAGGATTACCAGCGCTTCGGCCGACATTCAAAATGTTGCGGATGCCAGTTCGCAATCTGCCGAAAATCAAGTGGCTGAATTTATGATTTTGGTCAGGGTGGTCGATAGCGTGATTTTGTCTTTGAGTTTGGCAGGCGTTGTGACTTCGGCGTTGGGAGTGGTTGCGTTGTGTACCCCTGTTACTGCATCCATGGCAGATGTTTTGCTTGAAGCCGCCGAGAAAATATTTGAGTCGAGAGATAAATTTGCGGACAAGGCTTCGGAGACCTTGAATGAATTGCAAATTGCGCTTCCTTTTTTGGCTTCGGTTAAAGCTTATGAGGTCGCAAAGTCAAACAATGGCGGAACTTTTGACGCTAACTACCTATCTATCGCTTTATTAATGCCTGGCGAAGGTGTAAAAATTGAACCAGGGAACATCAATGAAGCCAAAGACGTTTTAAATGAAATTAACGATAACTCCGAAGACATAAAAAAGGCAGCTGCCGATGCTGAAGAGGCCGCCAAGGCTGCTAACGAAGCAAAACTAAAAGCTTTTATGGCTGATTGTGGGAACAATCCAAATTATTGTATGTATGAGCGAGCGAAAAACGTTGCATATATGAGTGGCCCAGACAATCCTCTTTATAATAGTCCTGACACTTGGTCATTTTCTGTTCCTTTAAGCAGGTGTAAAGCATACTATAAAAAGCGAATTGAGATAGAGCGACCAGAGGGGTCTTCGGTTGATGCAAGGGCAAATTCGGCTCTTCGAAAAGTTTTTTATTCTTATTCTTTGGATCAAATGAATCACACAACCATAGTTGATGATGGTGATGTTTTTAAGGCAAATTTCCCGCACCTGCCAAAAAACACGGACGAGATGAAGCAAACTACTTTATATACAAATACGACCTTTCCTGTTTCTGGGAATAATTGCATTCATGCATTTGCCGAATGTCCTGGATGCGGTGGCGTTGCTGGTTATGGAACTTTGGCACAGTTGGATGCAGGAGCTTTTTCGGTTTGTCCGACTTGCAAATTTATGGCGTCAAGCCTAGGAAGTGTTGCCGCGGCTTCGAGCATCATTGATAATGGATATGAATTTCATTACGCGATTGTTGAAAAAGCTTCGAAGGATTATCAAGCAGCCAGAGAAGCCGCAGAGCCATTAAACAAAAAAGTTAAAGACTTTGCAAATGGAATTTTTGATAAATTAAAAGAGATAATTTCTAAAATTGCAAACAAACGAATTTATGCTAAACCTCCCGGCTCATATGGTGCAATTGCCTTAACTGTAAATACGAATACGGCCCCGGCATCGAAAGGTTTTGAGTCGAATTTTGTTTCAAGTGATACGACTTTAGGTGTTAGAGCTGCGGTTTCTGCTTCGACACTAATCGAGGAAGATACCGATGAAGGCAAAACCCTTGTCTCGTCGTTGCTAGATGGTTTGGCTAACGACATGCCAACTTTGTCGGGAGGGCTTGGAATTGCTTTGGACGCTTGATCAAAAATCTTGTTGGTCTACAGCGATGGGCAAGATAAATTTATGGAGGGGCTTGAGTCTTCGTTGAATCAGTTGCCAGTAATTAGTGCGAGCGGATTGGGTACCTGAGCTTCGAAAACTTTGTCCACATTAATGTCGGATTTGGGCTTGGAGCCTGCAAACTTAAAGGCGCTGAAGCCAGTCTTGGTAAATTCAAACTACGTTGCAAAAGCTCAAGAATCCGAAGACCCAGAGACACCCCTCGGTCAAGCTTCCAAATCTTTTGCAATTAAATACCTTGTTGTGAGGGACAAAGCCATCGGTTTTAGCGAAGCTACTAATTCAATTTTGTCATCAATTTCTGGAGAAGCGGAAATAGCTGAAGCGCTGGGCGTAAAGGATCTTCTCTATTCTGGAGGAACAGTTGAGCTTGCAACTTTAAGCCCGCTTGGAGATTTGGGCCCAAACATTCCAATCACTATCAAATTGCCAGAGTTTGCAGTGGGCGCGATGCAAAACATTGTCAGCTCAATTGCTGGAGCATTACAAAGTATCCTCGGAAATTTATGAGGCGGAAAGATTTGAAGGTAATGCGAACTTTCATTAAAAATACTGACGGGCAAGCGATGGTTGAATTAGCAATTGTTCTTCCAGTAATAATTATTATTGCTGTTATTGCCGTTAATGCTTTGACGTTCTTTTCACAATGCTCTGCCTTTGACAGAACCTTTAAGCAAATTGCAAGTACTATTGGCACTAGCCCTGGTTATGGTAAAGATATTGGGGATACAAAAGCATTGCTTGAAACTACTTTGGAAGAGAAGTTTAATAATGAGTTCCTGGAATTTGAAGTATCTGTCAACGCTGTTAGTGGTGGATTTCAAGAATTTAAAGGTCAGTTGAAAATGCATCCCACATTATTTGGTATGGGTTTGCGGGGCGAAGTCTTCGGAGTGCCGTTGCTTACCCTTAATCACGAACAGCGGATTGTAATTGAGGTTTATAAACCGGGAGTGATTTTTTAACTTATGATGAGCCGTAAAGAAAAGATACGCCTTGTCTTCGGAGTGATTATTGTAGGCTTGATTTTTTGCTTTATCGCTGTGAGCTCGTATATCGAGAACCATTCCGAAGACAGTTCCATATTGAATTACAGCGAAAAATACAAGAAGACTTTGCCTTCGAACTTTAATTCTGAGATTTTCGATGTTCGCGGCTTGAATTTTTCGAATTTGCTAACTAAAGATGACGAGAAGGTTGTTGGATTTTCTTTGAGGTCTAAGGCTGATGAGTCTTTCGCGTTAATCAAGAGCAAACTTGAAGATAACAATTGGAATTTTGCGGAAAGTGGAAATCAAACAGCTGGCAGTTTCTATAAGGACGAAGGCGAGGTCACATGGTTGTTTTTAAATTGTATCGACGTAGGAGATGGTTCGAGTGTCGTCATCACGTGTAATTAACAATCGGAATTTGATTTACTGCGATAGGTGGTATAAAAAACTTCGGGGGCTGTATCTTCGGAGCCGTGATTGCCAATGTCTGCTATTTTTTTGCAACTGCATTCACACATTTTTCTTCTTCCGCAAAATTGACGTCGCGTTTTTAGATTCCGAAAAGCGTGTGATTAAACTTGCGCGCGGGGTGAAGCCATTTCGCGTTCTATATTGCAAGAGTGCGGAGTTTGCTTTTGAGTGATTTTCTCAACCTGAAAAAGACTTTCTAAAACTAAATACAAAAATAGATTTTTAAGGAGGAATTATGAAAGTTTGCCCAATATGTAAAAGTAGGTGTTTTGACGACATGGATACGTGCTATGGTTGCCTTCACAATTTTACAAAAGTATACGACGATGAGGTTTTCGCGTATCCTGAAACTACCACTATCGAAGCCCCAGATTCCGCAATAACCTCAGACTCAACTCATGCTCCAGAACCTACGCAAATTCCGGAATTTTTCGAGATTGACTCTTTTCCGCAAATCGAAGACATCGACTCTTGCCATTTACCACAACATTCACACGATCATTTAAACGGACTCTCATTTAACGATTCAAAGCAATTTAACCACGAAGACAAAATTAAAGTCAGCATCGAAATCCCCAAATCTCTCCTCAAAACCCTAACCGAATAAACCTAAACGAGCTTTCTTTGGCTCAAATTACGTTTAGTGAGTGAATATTTGTGAATTTATCTTTCATAATGGCTTAAATTAACCAAAGTGAGTGAATATTTGTGAATTTATCTTTCATTATGGCTTAAATTAACCTAAGTGAGTGAATATTACAAAAATATTCACTCATTAACCGCAATTTGAGCCATTTTCATTATATTTGTGATAATTTTTCACTCACTAAAGCCTATTTGTGCCATTTTCTCTGTTGCAAATAAGACAATTCACTCACTTTAAGCGTTTTGAGC
>JAZUHG010000048.1:0-4307 GCA_045641605.1 Phoenicibacter sp.
GAAGTCTACGGCTGTCATTGTGCCTTCGACGTCATCATTTGGAACACCAGGTCTTCTACCAAGCTGGCATCCTACGCCCAAGAAAAATGCTTTATAGCCCTGCTTTCTAAGCTCCTCTAATGTAACATCTTTGCCGACTTCGACACCTTGCTTAAACTCTACGCCCATCTTATTAATAACGTCGATTTCTGCTTGAATAAGATCTTTTTCAAGCTTAAATGGAGGAATGCCATACATCAACATTCCGCCAGGCTTCTCGTTTTTATCAAAAATGGTCGGCTTATAACCTTTTAATGCAAGATAATATGCACAAGATAAACCTGCAGGACCAGCACCAACAATAGCTACTTTTTCGTCAAAATGTCCCTTCAGTGACGGAACAATAGGCTCTGGGACATATTGAGTTTTTGCGTTTAAGTCGCGCTCGGCAACAAATCTTTTAACGTCGTCAATTGCAACCGGATCATCAACCTCGCCACGAGTACATTCAGCTTCGCAGTACTTATTACAAATACTTCCGCAAATTGCTGGTAGAGGATTATCCTTCTTAATCAAAGCTAAGGCTTCTTCATACTTGCCCTCTTTCGTGAGTTGCAAATAACCCTGAATGGCAATGTGAGCAGGACAAGCTGTTTTGCATGGGCTTGTACCTGTGTCATAACAGTTAATTCGGTTAGTGTCGCGATAATTGTGCTCTCACATCCAAGGTCCTCATTTACGCTCATCTGGCATTGGAATTTGTGGATACTTAACTTCGCAGCCTTCTTTATCACATAGTTTTTGACCGAGCTTAACCGCACCTGAAGGACAGCTTTCCACGCACTTGCCGCAAGCGACGCATTTTTCCTTATCGACAGTTGCTTTATAAGCACTTGCCGACATGTAAGGAGTATTAAATAATTGCGAAGTGCGAAGTGCGTAACAAACATTTACATTACAATTGCATATTGCAAAGATTTTGTTTTCGCCATCAATATTGGTAATCTGATGAACGAAGCCGTTGTCTTCTGCTTTCTTAAAAATCTCCAAGGCTTCTTCACGAGTGATATACTCCCCGCCTTTGTTGGTTTCCACAACATAATCTGCCATATCACCAACAGCGATACACCAACCTTCTGGATCGTCGGCACAACCCTCACCGTGTGTTAAACGACTTTTACGACAAGAACATGGGGATTTAGCATATTTGCCATCATACTTATCAAGTCAGTGTGAAATGTGTTCTAAGTTGATAGATTCATTTTCCATTTCGATGGCTTTTTCAACTGGTATAACATGCATGCCAATTCCAGAACCGCCAGGCTTAACGTAAGCTGTAATTTTTTCAAGTGGAAGACGAGTCATTCGTTCGAAAAACAATCCCATTTGCGGGTGCTCGCGAAGGACGTCTGCATTCATGTTCATAAACTCTGCAGAACCAGGAACATACATCGGCAAAACGTATTGCTTCTCGTGTTCATCATTTTCTCAGTTATATTCTAAGATGCCAGTTTTAGACATGTTGTCAAGTAAGGGCTGCAAGTCGTCGGCCTTTTTTCCTGTAATTTCAACAAGCTCCTCAAAAGTCTTTGGGTCGCGAACATTCATCTTCATCGCAACTTCGATTTCCTCGTCTGACAGCACCGCCGTTAATCCGTAGTATTCAGGATCATCCTGGGTTATTTTTGATAGTCCTAACTTTTGAGGAACACGATCAGTAATCTTTTTGCCTAGTGCGGCTACATTTTCTCTGAATTCCTTATCTGGAGTTATATCCATCTCAGGATACTTATATTCGGGATACAACTCCGGATCTAATTCTTGCTTAGTCGTTCTCATAGTAAACCTTTCAAAAAGAAGGGCCTGCCGAAGCAGGCCCAAGTTTATACATTATTTTTCCTTGCGAGCTAAAGCCTCTTTGTAGTCTTTTGTATCAGTAAAGATTTCATGAGTGTAAGGATTTAGCTTTTTCTTCTTCGCACGCATCAAAATTACACTGAATACAAATACGTTGATGCCGATAGAAAGAAGCGAGATAACACCCTGCGCTGTTGGGTCAACACTTGTTGGCATTGTCGCAGCTGTAGCAGCAGCAATTCCGCCATCAGCATAAAGTGAAGGAACAGTTGTGAAGATGCTTGCGTCTTGGAACAATGGGAATACCTGAGCAAACATACACCATAAAGCTAGCGTGTTAGCACGGTTTTGAATCCATCCACCTTTGTTCCACAATGCATTTGCAAATGTTGGAGCAAGAAGAAGTGCAACACCGCAGAACCATGCATGAGTTGGAAGATTTAAGTAAGTGTATTGGAAGTTCCAAACATCATAGGCGATGATAAACATCCAAATCATATCTGGCCAAAGCATGTCTTGACGCTTCTTCGATGAGTAAATTCCCCACCAACCAGTCATACAAAGAATGTTAAAGATTCCAGCGAGGCCGTTTAGAATGTTTCACCATCCACCATATAGCCAAACGCCTTCGGAGCTCTTTCACCATCCGCCACCTAAGTTGCCAGACTCCATGTAGCCTTTAATTGCGCTTTCAAAATCCGAAGCCACAGCAATCAAGATGTTAATAGCAACAATTACAAATGGGAAGCACTTAAACCATTGAGCTTTTCCAAGTTTGCCCCACTTGTACTTCAAGGCCATAAAGCCAACGCAACCGATGGTTGCAGCATAGAGCTTTGCATAATGGAACCAGCTGTTCATATGAACATAGGTGTCATTATTCAAGGCTCATTCTTGGCCTGCAGCTGCACAAACATAGATAGCTATGAAGTATACAGTTAAGGCCAAAGGTATAAAGATAAAGCAAGTTATACCTCCGAATTTAGTGCGGCGCGCAAATTCGTTGACCAAAACTAAGCCAACAAAAACCATCAGCCAGCCAAGCAATTGCCAGCCAGACGTCGGGCCATAAAGTTGAAACATCATAAGAATTTCCTTTCGTTAGATTAACATTGCGAGTATATCATAACTAGAAGAGATTTTGAATGCGCATTTCTCAACGGCTTCGCGGAATGTCATCGTGCGTTCGCCAGCTATCAAACGACGCTGCAGGGGTTTCGAAATGTCACATTCAAAATCTCTTACATGCGAAACGCACACTAAAAGATTACTTTAAAGGTGGTTTTGCCGTTTGAGGAATTTGCTGATATTTCACCTTTAAGATTTTGCACGATGTTTTTGGCGATGGCGAGGCCAAGGCCGTAGTTGTTGTTCTCGCCTGTTCTGGATTTGTCGGCCCTATAAAAGCGCTCGAAGATCTTTTCCTCGTCGCCCGATGCAATGCCCTCGCCTTCGTTGGTAACTTCTAGAATGACTTGCTTACCATCTCTATGCAGGTTTAAGTAAATTGTTGTGTTTTTAAACGAATGTTGTAGGGCGTTGTCGAGAAGTATCTCAATAAGTTGTCTTATGTCACCTTCATTGAACCTTGTCGATATTCCCTCTTGAATATTAATAGATAGTTTACGATTTTCTTCAAGTGCTTTTGCTTCGAAAGTTAGCGAGGCAAGCGAAACTATTTTTGACAAGTCTCCTTCAGTCATTTGCGAATGCTCAGCATTCTCAGAAGAAGCGAGCATCAACATTTTAGCTATTAAGGTATTCATGCGCGAAGACTCTACTTTAATATTGTCTAGATATTTTTTGTTGGTTTTTGTTGGCTTGATGGATTCTGACGAGGCAGTAATGACACTAAGTGGGGTCTTTAGCTCATGTGATGCATCTGCGATAAAGTCGCGTTGCTTCGCGAAAGATTCCTCGGCAGGTTTAACAATTCAGTCGGTTAACATCTTTGAAATAAAATAAAAGGTCAGCAAAAACACAGTAAATAAAACTAATGAAAATAATAGACTATTAATGTAGCCATCAACAATAAAGTTTGAATACCTTGGGTCAACAAATGGAGACCTTGCGGCATCGTGAAGCATTGCTCTTGTATTAAAGTAATTTGAGATGTTATAAATCAAAACAACTGCGAAAATTACAGCAGATCCTACTATATATATAGTTCAAAATGTTTTACTTCTTAGCTTTTGCATTTAGATATTCCAACTTATAACCAAGCCCTCTAGAAGACTTGATATTAACTTTTGAGCCAATCGCTTTTAGCTTGCGTCTAATAAACGAAAGGTAAACTTCTAAATTATTAGACTCAACTTCATTCTCTATCCCCCACACGTTGTCGTAAATTTGTTGTTTAGATAAAATCTGGTCTCTGTTGTTTATAAAATATTCAAGAATCTCAAGCTCTTTCTTTACGAGCTCAACTTCCTCTTTAGTCTTGTTGCATTTTAAAATTGAAGATTTTATGT
>JAZUHG010000049.1:0-28528 GCA_045641605.1 Phoenicibacter sp.
CACCATCGTATAGAACAGCGAATTGACCAGGTGTAACTGAGTCGATACCTTCTGGATAGATCAATCTGACGCTTTCACCATCAACCGTTGCGACACAATCGCGAGGTTGTTGCCTGTAACGCAATTTTGCTTGGCACTCAAACTTTTTCGAAGGGGCACTTCCGGCAATTCAGCTAAAATTGGAAACGCTAACTTCATTAGCAAAAGTCTCATTCTTATCACCGAGAACAACTTCATTGTTCTCTTTATCCAACTTAATGACATATTTGGGATTTCCTGCGGAAATCCCTAAGCCCTTCCGTTGGCCAATCGTATAGTTAATTAGGCCCTCGTGTTGGCCCAACACATTACCTTTTGTATCTACGACATTTCCTGGTGTAGGAACATAATTAGAATTTTTTTGGATAAAATCAGCGTATGTTTCGTCAGAGACGAAGCAGATGTCCATACTCTCATCCTTATCAACGCAGGGGAGGCCTTCGGCCTGGGCTAACGCCCGGGCTTCATCCTTTGTGTATTCACCAAGGGGGAATATGATCTTTGATAGCTGTTCTTGGTTTAAGAAATGGAGGACGTAAGATTGGTCCTTACTTAAATCTTTAGCTTTATGCAATTCATATTTATTTGCGTCGTAAACGACGCAAGCATAATGACCGGTAGCTATATAGTCACAATTTAGTTTTTTCGCAAGCTCAAAAACTAGGCCAAACTTCATTCGGCGGTTGCAAACAATGCAAGGGTTAGGGGTCTTTGCTTCTTTATATGTTTCTATGAAATAATTAATAACTTCTTTGTTAAATTTTTCTCGATAGTCCACTACGTGGAAGTCGATTCCTAGTTGCTTCGCTACTAATTCTGCGACGTGAAGGTCATTATCAAAAGTATCGCTGTCGTGGAGGTGCATCATGACACCAACTACTTCGTAACCTTGATCTTGAAGTAGGATAGCAGCAGAGCTGCTATCTAGTCCGCCGCTTAGTTCAACTAACACTCTGTTTTTTTGGTTAGGCATTCTGCCTAACCCACTCATACATGCAAGCAGTTCCAGCCTGCGCGACGTTTAAAGGCTCGATATTATCGATCGGAAGTTTTACTATGAAGTCTGAGTTTTCTAAGACAAGTTTAGAAACTCCTTTGTGTTCGTTTCCAAGGACTAACGCTATTTTTCCTTTAAGATTTGTGTGCCAGATTTCATCTGTCGCGTGCTCGCTGGCGCTGGCGATTCAATATTCGTTTTGCTTCAATGTTTCGATCACTGAATTAATGTTAGAGACTCTGACTATAGGCAATTTAAAAACTGCACCTGCTGATGTCTTATAAGTTGTGGCCGTGACTTGTGCTGCGCGACTATTTGGAATTATTAACGCTGAAGCGCCGAAGGCGAGGGCACTGCGTGCCAGTGCTCCTAAATTGCCTGCATCTTCAACATGATCCAAGATTACGATTAAAGATTTTGACTTTTCTTTTATAGCTTCTAGAACAACATTAATGTTAGTATACGCAAATGGCTTCGCCATTGCGAGGCATCCTTGATGGGACCCTCTTTGAGACTTTTGTTCGAGAACGGACTTGTCAACTTTCTCGATTTTAATATTTTGCGAAGTGGCAATTTGAACAATATCAGCAATGCCATGATTTTGATGTGTGTTTATATAGTTTCCAATAAGTATTCTTTCAATAGGCACATTGTTTCGAAGTGCTTCTGCTATAGCACGGGGAGATTCTATGTAATTTTCATTATCTTTCACACTGGCTATTATACAGCATAAAGAGTAGTGTTAATATTTTTTAAGTCCTACGACCGAACTTACATTGCAATTTCAGCATCGTTAATTGCTAAAATCAGAGGATACATTAAATCACTTATTGCCGGAAAGTCCGAAAAGTAAGCGAAAATATAGTCACCATTTTTAGCACAAACAATACCAGTATCATTCATTGCTTCTTCGTTGTTAAGCGGGTCTCCGTCAATCATATTTGCATCAGGGACTTTTCCTAGTAGCCCTGTGCTCTCGTCTATACTAATTCCTTCATCTCAGCCCGCTTTACTATACACATCGTAATCTCGCCAAAGCAAAGTGCTAAATGGTGAATATGCGCTACATTTAAAATAGCTAACATATTCACTTAGTCTCGAAGAAACATTTTTATTGCCTAATATAAAGGGATACATTTTTGCTCACATTTTTGCAAGATCTCGTACAGTCATGTTTTTAGGAAATTCGGCTTCGCATTTTGAAGTGTCAACATTGACCTCTTTACAAAAATCTTTAAAAACGTCATTACCGTATTTATGTCTCATGTATTTGTATGATTCGTTATTAGAATACGTAATTGCTTTTTTAATTGCTTCCGTATCTTGTTCTAATATTGAGGAATCGCTCATGAGCAAGCTAGTTATATAGGGTGCTTTTAGTGTGCTTTTTCCTACACAAACTCTGTCAGCATTATACGAAAAACCTCTTTGGGTCTTAGTGTTTATAACGACAAAACTAACCATTTTTCCTTGCTTTAATATACTGTTAAGTTGTTCTTTGACGTTTTGCATTTCTTCGGTTTGCATATTTGCTCCGCCAAAACCACTAAGTTGATCTGATGTTTTGAAATTTATCGCAGTCTCAAGAGTTTTCGAGCCTGCAGTTTCATAATCTGCAATACTATTTTGGTTGCATGCTGATAAGAGAGTTAATATCACTAACAGGCATAACGCAAATGTTTGTATTAGTAAGAATTTGCTTAGCTGCTTCATTTTTACTAAGACTAGCATTTTATTTAACAGTGTAGTTGCCGTCACCCTTCATAATAAGAGTAGATGAATAAACTGACTGTATTACTTTCTTTAGGTGCAAGGCATCGTAAGCACTGCAAGTTTCATATCCTGAATGCATAGCCAACTGAGCTATTCCAACATCCGCACCAATTACTGATGTGTACGGAAGCAGGTACCTTGCAAGAGTTGATCCAGGGATAACACCAGGTCTGTTATAGTAATCTTGAAGCTTAGCACCTTCTTTATTTGCCATTGTGTGCAATAGAGAAGCAGAAACAGCATTAGTACAATAAGAATAAGAAGCAGCTTTTTTCAAAACGGCACCTTTTCCTAAAAAGGTCTTTGCAATCTTATTATATTTTTCGGTATAGTTTGGATGAAGACCATGGGCGTTATCAATTGATAGGGCATATGAGTTTGGAAGCATGGATCTAAAATCACTCTTTTCTAAATTCATAGAACTTAAAACACGAAGCATAACATGCGATAAGAAAGTTGAGTCTGCACCTTGCATTGTTCATGAGCCAATTTCTTCATTATCAAAAACAGCATGGATTGCTATACTATCTGTAACTTCAGCGTCAATAATTGCCATTAGAGAGCAGTAGACACTCATTTGGTCATCAATAGCTCTAGAGCTCATAAATTCATTGTTGGCGCCCCAAACAATAGGGTCACTGTGTCTATATACAAAAAGCTCGCTATCGATAATATCTCTTGGATCAATATTGTTTTCGCCCAAAACAATATCCATCAATGTCTTTTTGCTGTCTGTAGTAAATATTGGTCTAAGGTGTTTTTCAATGTCGAAAAGCTGGTCTACATGTTCATACTCTTTTTGCATATGAGAAGACAGGCTAGGAATCATTAAAAGAGGCCTATCAATATTTACTAATTTTGTCTTAAACCCATCATTAGTTTTTACAATCAAACGTCCAGCAACGGAAAGAGGTACATCAAACCATGTATATTCAATCGTTTTTGGATAAGATTCAATTGTGATAAGCTTGTAGTGGTCTTCGCTGTTAACTTCACAATTGTTAATTACTTTAAAGCAGGGGTGGTCGCTATGTGAAGCACCAATCATGAAGCCATTAAATTTTTTCTTTTTCGGAATTTTTAATGCTATGACAGCGGAGTTGTTCCTGGTTACGTAATATTTTCCACCTGGTTCAACGTGTCAATCTTCGTTTTCTGGAAGCTCTTTAAAACCGTTGGCTTCTAGCATGTCAACGTTGTTTTTGCAAACATGAAAAGAAGTAGGACTTTTTTTCATCAAGTCCATAATCTGTTTGTTAAATGCTTGTTCCTCTTTATGACTGGTTTCTTTTTTTGCCATGTTTTCTCCTTTGACAAATTCATTTTAACATAAATTTTTGAAGCTATACTTTAATAAGTTGAGCTAGTAGTATTTGCCCATCCAAGATATACACTGCGGCTATACTGTTTGGTGTTCCGTATCTTCCCATCGACGAAGACCCAGGGCAAATGTTAATTTCATTTTCGCCAATTTGTTCAATATAAGACTCGTGTGTGTGGCCATGAACATGCATGTTAATATCTCAGCCATCTTCCTCATAATGCTCCAGGTCATAGGGGACATGAGTCAAGCTAATTTTTACGCCATCGAAGTCGAAGTAGAGGTAGTCGGTTGTTTCGCCTTCGATAGTCCTAAAAGCTTGAAAGTCACAATTTCCATTTACAACCTTAATAGGAGCTATGCTCTGTAAAATGTCTACGATGTTTTGGTATCCCACATCACCAGCGTGGATTATTAGATCAGGCTTTTGAAGCTCGTTGTTTGTAATTGAATAGTTAAGCTCAGCCAGAACTTCTTCGTCTTTCGAAACAGTTAGGCTTTCATATATTTGGTCACGTGAATATAGGCCACGAACTGCGTCTTCGGCATCCTGAGTGAGGTGCATGTGCGTGTCGCTGATTAGTATTATCTTCTTAAAGTCCATAGTTCGATTATAGCAAACATGAAAATTTTCACTTGCACTATTTTATTTATGGTAAAATTACTGCCGGTAATTAAGGAAGGTAAAATGTTAGGTTTATTAGGCCCAGGAATATCAATTTTTCTACTCCTATTTTTTGGGTGTTTGATTTTCTTATATGTTATGTCTATCTTTTGGGCTAAGCGCGATGCTGCTCAGAGGGGTTATGACACCAAAAAGGCGATGTTAATTTCGTTAATTCCATTTGCTGGTGTTTTGGCTTATGTCCTAATGAGGCCTTCTTTGTATTTGATTGATAAAGAAGAGCAAGAACTTGACATAGCGCTAAAACGCAGGCAGCTTAGCGAATATGGGCGTTGTTCAAATTGTGGAGAACCTGTTAAAGATACCTATATTAAATGTCCGAAGTGTCAGCTTGACCTTGGTGAAAAATGTTCTAATTGCGGAAAAGCTCTTAAATTCAGTTGGAAGGTTTGTCCATTTTGCGGTGAGTCAAAATCTGGCGCTTCTAACGAAACAACCACTACAGATAAATAGCTTTACTCTACATTTGGCAAGTTTTGTATGCTTGTGCAGGATGTATTAGGAGGATATATGATTAATAAAAACGACTTAAAATCTTTAGAAACCATGAGGCATTCTTGTGCCCATGTTTTGGCTGAAGCTGTTCAGAAGCTCTACCCGGGCACGAAGATTGGTTTTGGACCGGCTACCGAAGACGGTTTTTTCTATGACTTCGATTTGCCAAAGCCTATTTCTAGTGATAATTTTGGCAAGATCGAGAAACAAATGAAAAAGATTATTGACCAAAACAATAAGTTTGAGCGCGAAGTTGTAAGTAAAGCTGAGGCAAAAAAGATTTTCAAAGATCAAGATTTGAAACTTGAGCATATTGACGATCTTCCTGACGATGAGGAAATTAGCATTTACAGACATGGTGACTTTGTTGATTTATGTGCTGGCCCTCATGTAGAGAGCGCTAAAGAAATCGGTGCTTTCAAGTTAACTAAAACTGCAGGTGCTTACTGGAAGGGTGACGAGAATAATAAACAGCTCACACGTATTTATGGTACTGCCTTTTTTACGCAAGAAGAGCTTGATGAATACTTTAAGCGTCTTGAGGAAGCCGAAAAGCGCGATCACAGAAAGCTTGGTCGAGAGCTAGGAATTTATACGATGGACCCTATGGCTGGCGTTGGGCTTCCAATGTATTTGCCAAATGGTGCAATTATTATTCGTAAGCTTCAAGATTGGCTTCGTAAGGATTTAATCGATAGGGGTTACCAGGAGGTTATAACCCCTCATATTTATAACGCCGAAGTTTGAAAGACCAGCGGTCACTATGACTTCTATAAAGAAAACATGTATTTTTTCGATGTTAATGAAGGCACCGAAGACGATCCACGCACTTCTGAATATGGCGTTAAACCTATGAATTGTCCTGGTCATGTAATGCTGTACAAGGCAGAACAGCGAAGTTACAGACAGCTACCTCTTCGCTTCTTTGAGTTTGGTACTGTTTATAGGCATGAGATGAGCGGCGTTGTTCATGGTCTTTTGCGTGCACGCGGCTTTACTCAGGACGATGCTCATGTATTTTGTACCCGTGAGCAATTGGTTGATGAGGTTGTAGATATCTTAAAGCTTGTTGACCATATTATGTCTGAGTTCGGATTTGAATATGAAGCAGAGATTTCGACACGTCCTGACAAAAGCATTGGAACAGACGATATGTGGGAACATGCTACAAGTGTTTTGAAAAAGGCATGCGATGTTCACAAGCTTAAATATGAAATCAACGAAGGCGATGGTGCCTTCTATGGTCCAAAGATAGATATAAAAGTTAAGGATGCTATCGGACGCACTTGGCAATGTTCAACTGTTCAAGTTGACTTTAATTTGCCAGAGCGTTTTGACCTCGAATATAAAACTAAGGACAATACAATGGAGCGCCCTTGGATGTTGCATCGAGCAATCTTCGGTTCTATTGAGCGTTTCTTAGGTATATTAATTGAGCATTATGCTGGTGCTTTACCAATGTGGTTAGCTCCTGTTCAAGTTGCAATTATTCCAATTGCTGACAGACATTTGGATGCTGCAAAAGAGCTTAAGGATAAGATTTATAAGGTTGGTGGGCGTGTTGAAATCTACGAAGACAGCGAGCCACTTCGTGTAAAAATTGCCAAAGCTCAAGCCCAAAAAATCCCATACATGCTTGTTTTGGGTGACAAAGAAATTGAGACAGGCGAGATTGCTGTTCGAGACAGGCATAAAGGCGACCTCGGAAAAATGTCTACCGATGACTTCGTTGAACTGGTTAAGAAAGATGCTGTAAAATGCTAGAAAAAGAGAAATTAGACAAAATATTAGAGGCATATGAGGACCTCCAAAAAAAGATGGGGGATCCTAATGTTGTTAATAATCAAAAGGAATATCAGCGTCTTGCAAAAGAATTTGCCAAGCAAGGTCCGCTTGTCGAGAAAACTAAGCTTTATAGAAAATCTCTTGACGACTTAAATGACGCTAAAGAGCTTTTGTCAGATTCAGACATGCATGACTTTGCTCAGGACGAAATTTCTAGAATTGAGCCGACATTACCTGGTCTTGAAGAAGAAATTAAGTTGATGCTAATCCCCGAGGACCCTGCAGATGAAAAAGATATTATTGTTGAGATTCGTGCTGCTGCAGGTGGCGATGAGGCAGCAATCTTCGCAGGAGACCTTTATAAAATGTATGAGCGCTATTGTACAGAGCAAGGTTGAAAGATAGAGCCAATGGACACAAGTGCCTCGGATATGGGCGGTTATAAGGAAGTTCAATTTAAAGTTAAGGGCGACCATGTATATTCTCTAATGAAATACGAAAGTGGTGTTCATCGTGTTCAGCGTGTTCCTAAGACCGAAAGTCAGGGGAGAATTCACACTTCAACAGCTACTGTTGCCGTTTTGCCAGAGGCTGACGAAGTCGAGGTTAAGATTGACGAAAACGATTTGCGTATTGATGTTTATCGTGCTGGGGGTCCTGGTGGGCAATGCGTTAACACAACCGATAGCGCTGTTCGAATAACTCACATTCCAACTGGTCTTGTTGTCCAATCGCAAGATCAAAAATCTCAAATTCAAAACAGGGCTGCAGCTTTGTCTGTTCTTCGCGCGCGTTTGTACGAAAAAATGCTTGCCGACCAACAAGCCGAAGAGGGCGCAAAACGTTTGGCTCAAATTGGCTCGGGTGATAGGGCAGAAAAAATTCGTACATATAATGGTCCTCAAGACAGGGTTACAGACCATCGCATCGGCTATAACGGCACCTACAATGGTGTATTGCTTGGGCAAGGTGGAAATGGCCTTCCTGAACTAATCACCGCACTTCAAACTGCTGACAAAGCTCAAAAATTAGCCGAAGCAGTTGAATAAGCTATCAAACATAAAAGAAGCTCTTGACTTTGGACTAGAAAAATTATCTTCTGCAAAAATTAATAATGCTAAACTTAATGTAGAGATTTTGCTTTCGGAAGTGCTTGGACTTAACAAACAACAATTATATAGTAGGCTAGATGTAGAGTTAATGCCGGCTCAACAAGATGTCTTCGTTGACTATATTTCTCGCAGGTCTAATAACGAACCAATTCAATATATTTTAGGCTATGCTTATTTCAGGGGTTTAAAATTACTTGTTAGGGAAGGCGTTTTGATTCCCAGGCCAGAGACTGAAATGCTTGTAGAGCTTGCGCTAAAAGAGCTTGATGTTACTAAAGCAAAAATTTTGGATTTGTGTTGCGGTTCTGGATGCATTGCTTGTTCCGTCGCTAACGAAGTTAAAGATGCAAAAATTGTTGCTGTTGACGTTTCGTCTTCGGCAGTTGATTGCGCTAAAGAAAATATTGAGCAATTGAATCTAACTGACAGGGTGGAGGTTGTTGAAGCAGACATGACAAAAGAGCTTCCAATAGACAATGATTTTGACATGATAATTTGCAACCCGCCTTATGTACCTTCTGAAATTTACAATGAGCTAGATTCCGAAGTCCTGGACTTTGAACCTAAGCTAGCATTAGAAGCTGGCGCCGAAGGCCTGGACTACCTTCCAAGCATTATTAAACTCGCAAAAAACAATCTTAAAACAGGTGGTCTTTTAGCCATCGAACTACACGAAGATCATGTTCAATATGTATCGGAGATGGCAAAAAAAGAGGGCCTTGATAATGTCAAGACCCTCAAAGATTTAGCTAATAAAGATCGGTTCTTGTTTGCCTCAGTTATTTAGCAGGTTTTAACTGGAAAGACAAAACAATCATCTCAATTCCAACGGCAATTACACCAATTGAAACAAATACAGAAACAAAGCTTAATGCAAAGAACGGGTTAGAGAACATCGACAATGCAACAAGGATTGAGATAATGCCGAATGCCAATGACCATCCATAGCTCTTAAAGCCAAGCTTCTTCATTCCAATAGCGAATACGATCATAGAAATACCTTGGAACAAAAAGCCCAAGCCAGCAAATAGCCATAAGAAAGAAACAGCAAATGCAGGTCTAGTAATCATGAATACACCAGCTACAACAACTAAAATGTTTAGAGCTAGGTGAAGACCCCACATACTAATTAGCTTTCTGTCGACTACGCACATGATGGCCTTAGCAGCACCTGAAACAATCAGGTATAGTCCTGTAAGGAATGCAATTGCAGCTAATGCAGATAGAGGTTTTGCTAAAAAGTTACCACCTGCGATTAGGATCAGAATTCCGAAGACTAGATAAGCCCACCAATACTTGGATTGTCCTGCGATTTTTTTTGCCATGTTAGCTCCTTTCAAACTACGTTTATGACGGCTAATATTATACCTCAAAAGCCAATTTTTATGTTAAATAGTTATCGCGTTTGCTTATTGAATAGTTATAATACCTCTTGTGCCCGAGTGGCGGAACGGCAGACGCGGCGGTCTCAAAAACCGTTGGGGCAACCTGTGCGAGTTCGAATCTCGCCTCGGGCACCATCTAAATGTCAAGTGAAAGACAGATAATGCACGAAGTGGGGTAAATAATGTCTGTAAAAATTATCAAAGTAAAAGAAAGCGTGTTTAAAAATAATAACGAGCGAGCTGACAAGCTTCGTGCAAGATTAAAGGACGAAAAAACTTTCCTGTTGAATTTGATGTCTTCGCCAGGAAGCGGCAAAACTACTACTCTTCTTCGTACTTGCGAGAAGTTGAAGGACAAATTTAATATTGGCATTATGGAGGCCGATATTGACGGTAGCGTTGATGCAGAAACAATGAGCGACGCTGGAGTCAAAGCTATACAAGTTCATACTGGTGGAATGTGTCATTTAGATGCGGATATGACTGCCCAGGGGATTGATGAGCTTGGCACCGAAGATATCGACTTAGCAATTCTTGAGAATGTTGGTAACCTTGTTTGCCCGGCCGAGTTTGATACGGGAGCAGTTAAAAATGTTTGTATTCTTTCAATTTGCGAAGGACATGACAAGCCACTTAAATACCCATTAATTTTTGAGACCTGCGATGCGATGATCATCAACAAAATGGATGTCATGGATTATTTTAACTTTGACATGGATCAAGTAAAAGAATACGCATACAAAAGAAATCCAAACATTAAAATCTTTCCTATTAGCGCAATAAACGGGGAAGGCGTGGATGCCTGGACCGATTGGTTGACTGAGCAAGTTAACGATTGAATTAAAGATTAGTTTTAAAAACTGGCTTGAATGGTTCTAGGACTGTTTCTTCTGGGTCTGCCCTAAATAGATCAAAACTAAACTTGTGACGTAAGGTTTCGATGTGTCCAGTGATGTATCAAATAAGCTGGTTAAAGATTGTTTTTGCCTCTTCGATAGTTTCGTCTGTCAGAGATAAAGAATATTCATTCATGTAGTCAATTGCATCATCCAAAGATTTTTCTGCAAGTTTAGATGCTTCTTTTAAAATTTTAGGGAAGGTTTTTATAAGTTGCTTTTCTTTTTTATCTCAATAGTCACGCACACCCTTACCGTAAAGTTCGCGATTGTGCTCTGCAATTAAGCAAAGGCGCTTAAAGCAAACTTGTGCTAAGTCTTCGGAATATAGAATTGGTTTATCTTCTGCGTCCTTGATAAACTCGTTGTTTTTAACTCTTTTAGTCATCTCATCAAAAACATCTAGGCGAGGGTCTGTCTTTGTTAGAAGGTTTGAGTAAGGCAAGAATATCGAATGCTCACTGTTGGCGATAGATATCCAAGCTACAGAACTCATTTCAGGCTTTTCATCATGATGGATTTGAATAGCATGAACATTAAATTGAGCTTCGGTGCCAACAAGGCGAATGTCGTTTCGTCCATTTGTCTCAGGGCAATATTCTGTTCCTTCGTAACGGAAACGATAAAATTCAAAAACATCTTTGAGGCTTACCTTTTTATCTGGTTTGAAAAATAGAGGGTAGCGACGTCTGGTTTCATAGTCGCCTGCCGTGCTTTTTGCGAAGAAATAATGACCCATATATGTACGAATGTTTGAATAATCTTCCAAGCGATTTTCTCCGCCATATGTGTCGCAAAGGCTCATTTTATCTCCATGCATTACAGCAATGCCTGCTTCTTGAGGCATTTTGAAGAGATCCTTCGAATGCCTAAATGCTTCTGGCTTGTCCATTTCATATTCAGTTTGAATCATGAATTCGTTGCCATATGCAGAAACCATGTCTGTTGGAAGCTTAATAGCTGCCCATTGGTGACCACTGTAAAGTTCGATTAACCATGCTTCGTTTTGGTCAGCAACAACCAATGAATTTGCAGAGTAGTTGCCAATCCTTTCCATGGTTTTCTCGATCCAGTCAATTGCATCTTTTGGAGTTTTGCAAGTTTTACCAATATAGTCCGGCATTGTTTCCTCGCAAATTCCATCAGGAGTGAATGGATCAAGTTTTTTAATTTTGTCATAGTTGTAAGCAGTAATTGTTCCTGAAACACAAAAGCCATATTCGTTTAGGCCAATGCTTGTCAGCGTGCCATAATCATTTACTGGAACAATTGGAGTGTTTAAGCATTTAAAGGTTGTAGCTGGATATTCATATAGAGCCTTGCTTTCAATAGCTTGAATTTTACGACCCGGTTTATTCTCGATGCGTGGGGTAGAGCTCATAGTAGTGATTGTATTTTTATTAGAACCCAAGTCACACGAACGGGCAATAATAGTTGTCCCATCTGCGCTAACATCTTTTCCTATATAAACTGCCGTACACATTTGCGATGCATTATAGCACTTTATGATAAAATATTGCGCTAATGGATGCAGGTATTTCACATATTAGGAATTTTTCCATTATTGCTCATATCGATCATGGCAAGTCAACGCTGTCTGACAGGATTTTGGAGCTGACCGATACCGTTGATAAAAGAGATATGGAAGAGCAGCTCCTCGACACTATGGATATTGAGCGTGAACGTGGAATTACCATTAAGAGCCAGGCTGTTAGGGTTAAATATAAGGCTGACGATGGGCTGGAATATCAATTCAATTTAATTGATACACCTGGTCATGTCGATTTTACATATGAGGTTTCGAGGAGTTTGGCAGCATGTGATGGTGCAATTTTGGTTGTTGATGCAACTCAAGGTGTCGAAGCTCAAACTGTTGCTAACGCTAATCTTGCAATGAATGCTGGACTTGAGATTATTCCGCTAATCAATAAGATTGATCTTCCATCCGCAGAGCCGGAGAGGGTTAAGAACGAAATTGAAGAAAATTTAGCAATTTCTGCCGAAGACGCAATCCTCTGTTCCGCTAAAACTGGCGAAGGCGTAAAAGAGCTGCTTGAGTCCATCGTATACAATATTCCAGCACCTAAGGGCGATGAGGAAAAGCCACTTAAGGCATTGATTTTTGATTCGTATTTTGATCCTTACCGAGGTGTTGTTGCTCTTATTAGGGTGATGGATGGCCGCATTAAAGACAAGCAAACTATCAAAATGCTTGCAACTGGTAATAATGCCTTAATTGAGGAATGCGGATTTAAAAATCCTAGCGAAACCCCATGTGGTAGCCTGAATACAGGCGAGGTTGGATACATTGTAACAGGATTAAAGAATGTTCGCGAAATTAAAGTTGGTGACACAATCACCGAGCTAAATGCAAACAATGTTGAGGCAATTGAAGGGTACCGCGAGGTAAAACCTATGGTGTTTACTGGTATTTTCCCAATTGATAGTGACCAGTATGAGCCACTAAAAGATGCTTTTGACAAACTTTCTTTGAATGACCCAGCTCTTGTTTGGGAGCCCGAGACTTCGGCGGCCCTCGGCTTCGGTTTTCGTGTTGGCTTTTTAGGGCTTTTGCACATGGAAGTTGTTAAGGAGAGGTTGGAAAGGGAGTTCAACCTGGACTTATTGGCAACTGCGCCAAGTGTAGAATATAAGGTTTATACGGCCAAGGATGTTTTGAGTATTAGATCGCCGCAAGATATGCCCGATGCGGCGGAAATACAAAAGATTGAAGAACCCTATCTAAAGGTAAATATCTTAATTCCGCCAGATTATGTTGGTGCCGTGATGGATTTAACAGTTGCTCGACGTGGTATTTTTAAGACGATGGACTATTTGTCGCAAACAACTGTCGAGATGAAGTGGGAGATGCCTCTTTCGGAATTGATTTTGGATTACTTTGACCAGTTAAAAAGCCGAACGAAGGGCTTCGCTAGTTTGGACTATGATTTTCTTGGCTATAAAGAAGGAGACCTGGTAAAGCTTGATATTTTGCTTTCTGGTAACACTGTTGACGCTCTTTCGATAATAGTACATAAGGATAAGGCTTACGATGTTGGACGCGTGTTGACAAAGAAGCTAAAAGATATAATCCCACGACAGCTTTTTGAAGTACCAATTCAAGCAGCAATTGGAAGTCGAATTTTGTCACGTCAAACAGTTTCTGCTAAGAGAAAAGACGTTTTGGCTAAGTGCTATGGTGGTGATATTACCAGGAAGCGTAAGCTTTTAGAAAAGCAAAAGCAGGGCAAAAAAAAGATGAAAGCCATTGGTAATGTTGAGGTACCTCAAGAAGCATTTATGGCCATTCTTAAAGCGGATGATTAGCCTGCTAAATTAATAAATATTCTTTACTTTTAAAACTAAAACATATATAATCAATATTTACATGCTTATTCAGTTTTTTGAATATTAAACATTGCATTTTTGCTTTTTAGATTATTGTTTGGAGGAAAAATGAGCGTCTTAGACAAAGCTGAAACATTTGCAGAGACAATTGTTCAATTTAGGTCAGCAGGTGACCCACCAGGACCAGGACCAGTTCCACCAGGACCAGTTCCACCTGGCCCAACGCCTGAACCGATTCCTGTACCAGGTGGCGGCGGCGGATCTTCATGGTGGGCATCCCAGACAGGCGACGCAATATCTATTGCGTTAATAGCATTGTTTGCGATAACTGCTATTGTTTTTGGATTTGTTTTATATAAGAAATATAAACAAAGTAGAGGAAGCTATGGAAACTACCTAGATTCTCAAGGTTTTTCTACGATTGTAAGCTCCACCATTTCAAACAGCATTATTGCAAAAGTATGTATTTTCCTCCTAAGTGCATGCATTGCAATATTTACGTTTACTGGTGTTGCTAATGCTGCGATAAATGTAGCTTCTGATAATACAAGCTTATCAACAGGCTTAGTCGATACTGCATACGCTGATGATCCAGCTCCAGAGTCTAGAACAGGAATAGAACTTTCCTCTAAAGGCTTTATTTATGTCGATGTCTATACTGATGGCACTTATAAAGTTGTTCCATGTATTGAAAACACAAATATTGTTGATGTGATTACAAATATTGACACAGAACAGAAGTCAGGAACTTTCTATAGCCTCGAAGTAAATTCAGATCAAGCTCTTATTTCAAACGTTAATTGGAAATTTACTAGTGAAAATACTGTTTTGTTCAACCAGGTTGCAAACAAGCCAAACACAACTAATATATCTCTACCTCTTCCATATGGAGGGTCTTATAGTATTTCTCTTGAGCTCTCAAATTTAGATGCTACAACTGCTCTTAGTCTTGTTGGTAAAAATGTTGCCAGCATAAAGTATATGGCTGATGCCAATGTTATGGCTTCTCCTGACGAAGAGGCAACCAGTGGTGTTTTGCAAGATGCCTTCGAAAAAGACGGGCATGACGCAACGTTTGCATCTTCAGTTGAATTTGTTAAGAGCAATCCTCCAGCAGAGGGAACTTATCGTTCTAAAGCCGATGTTTCCAGGTCAAGTAGCGGTGCGATCATTGCATATATGGTTGATGACGTAGATGAATCTGGCAATAAAACAGGCGGATATCATATAGTAGTTAACTCTGATGATTATATTTTATGTGCTCCTAACACTTGCTCTAGGTTATTCCAAAATTTTAGAAATCTTAATTATGTTGATTTTGGAAACTTAGACACATCTACATGTACCGATTTCAGTTACATGTTTGAGAATTGTGGTCGAGACGACGGCGAAGCATCTATGCTTGATTTTAGTAAGCCTTTTAATCACGAAGGTAAGTTTCAGACAGGTGAAAATGCCAGTCTAGCTGCCATGTTTTATGGTTGTGATTGCAGTATTGATGCAACAAATATAGACACATCAAAAGTTGTTAGTATGAATAGTCTATTTGAGAACTACGCAGATAACGTTATTGATTCTGCAAGATCTAACTATGAACTTAAACTTGCAAATGGCGATAATAAATTTGTAATTCCAAAGGATTGTACCGTAGACTACATGTTTAGGGGATGCAACTATGATATTACCTATGGACCTAAAGGCCCCGGCGAAGATGCCCATAACCTCTTAAACGATCTTGACACTTCCGCTTCGGAGCATTTTGCGAGGATGTTTGCTGGTTATGAGTATGTTCCACCTGTAGCTGAACCCACTAACGATGATGCTTATCCAACTTTGGACGTTTCTGTGCTAAATGTTTCAAAAGCAAAAGATATGTCTCAAATGTTTATGTATACATACGGCATGAAGGCCCTAAAAGATCCTAGACTTACTATCAAATTTGGTACGAACGAGGGGGACTTTAATCCAGGTGCGAGTTCTGAAGTTAATATGTATGGTTTCTTCGAATTTTGCAATATTGTTAATTTAGACTTAACTCCTATAGACTTTTCTAAAGTTACATCTATGGATTCTATGTTTGCGCACTATGGATTCTTAAATGTCACTATAGAAAAGTTAGGCATGAAGTATCAGAAGCTAAATGTTACATGGCCAAAGTCAACAGCAACATCTTCTTACCCAGCTCAAGGATGCAATGTGGATTACATGTATTGTTCCACTTCCATTGAACCTTCGGTTTTGGCTTCTTGAGATGGATCAAAGGTTACTAGCGCTGTTGGGATGTTTTTAGAGTATGGATGAAATTCAAGATATAATCTAATACCAGAACATCTAACTATTTCATTCCCGCAAAACTATAAATTTGGCAATCATTGTGTCTGTGAGTACATGTTTCATCAGGCTAAAGCTGATGTTGATTTAACAAATTGGGATGCCAGCAATATTGTTAACTTTAAAGGAATGTTTTTATCATACGGTGCACGAGAGGTTAAAGAACCTTATAAGATTACATTTGGTACTAGTGATGATTGGTTTAAGCCAGCAGCTGGAGCTTCTTTCGAAGGCATGTTTGAAATGGTTCAGCTTGATATCGTTGACCTAAGTTTTGTTGACTTAAATCAGGTATCTGATTTTTCTTATATGTTTGAGGGATTTGGCCAAAACATCGCTCTTAGCAAGGAGATTTTAAATCCGTTTCCAGGTTTCATTGTATGACCTGAATATAAGGACAAAGTTTCAGGAGAGCTTCTACCTGTAACGCCTGCTAAACCTACTGCTACAGGTCAAGAAGGCGCAAATATGAGCTATATGTTTTTAAACTATAGATTATGTGGATCTGATTATAATAACGAAATTGATTTAAGCAATTGGGATACCTCAAACGTAAGAAATTTCCAGGGTATATTTAGCGGCGTTAATGGATATTCTTTCCTTGGAGGTGGCTGTCATGGTAGAAACCTTATTGTCCCAGAAGGTGGACTAAAAACTGGAACTAAAGCTAACGTTAGTTATATGTTCCAAAATTCTAAGGTTTACACTGCTCTTACTCCAATAGAAGAAGAGTCTTCTGACTTCATGTATGAAAATCCTTCATTAAAGTTAACAGATATTGTTCAGACAAAAGACGTTGAGAATTTTTCGCATATTTTCGATGGGGCTTATAGTGGTGATATAGGTCGTCGAGATGGTGAAAGTGGGCCATTTTGGTATCGATCATTTACAATTGACATTTCTGATATAGATTATACCAATGCTGCAGATATGTCTTATATGCTTGCCAATTCTTTCTCTAAAATGAATTTTGGTGGAGAACTTGGTGGGGCTTTCGAGCTTACTGGAAAAATTGTACTGTTCCCAAAGAAAACGGGCTTTACGAATACGATCAATGGTGAGCACTTTTTTGACGGATGCAATGTTGACATCATAGATCTCCAAAACTTTGACACCAGCCTATTTAATAATCTAAGTTATTTCTTTGCTAACTATGGTTATCGTGATTGTCTTGGTAAAATTTATAATTTGAATAATTTTAATATGTCTAACGCAACTGCAGTTGTGGGTCTTTTTTATAACTCTTTCTTCCAAATGGAAGACGGAAAACCATTAGAGCTAGATTGAACAATTTTTGATGTTAGCAAAATTACTGATATGAGCTATATGTTCTATGGCTTTAAGCCTAAGAAACTTAACATTTCTACATGAAATCCAGAATCATGCACAAATATGGAAGGTATGTTTATGGATTTCGGCGCTGATTATATGGACAAGGCTGATCAAAGGTTCGGTTACGAAACAGAGCTCGTGCTTCCTTCCGCTGCTGGTACTTGGAAAACTGGTAGTGAATGTAATATGAAATGGATGTTTGCTCTGTGTTGCGCCGATGTTAATCTCTCGGGATTTGACGTTTCCAAGGTTACAAACATGGAAGGCATGTTTATGGGTTATGGAACAAGTTCTCAAGAGCTTGGTGTTACGGTAAGACAAGCTGTTAATAGTATTATTCGTATTATTAAACAAAAGTTATTTCCGACAGAGTCTTCGGAGACAGAACCAGTTGTTCCAGCTGAAGATATTGATGAGATATTAAATGGAAATTGAGACAATATTTTAGATGCGGCAGTAAGTTATGCTCTGAAAGATTATGAGTCAAAACTTGATGAAGGAATCTCGAGTCTTGATAATATTACTGGAGCTTATAAGTCTTTAACCGAAGTATCGTCAACGGCTGTTAAGGAAGGACAACTTTCAAATTCTTATTATGATAATGGTGTTGATCAGGTGTCTCTTGATTCGTATCTGGCCGACGCTATGAATGATGACTTGATTTCTGGTGAGATGTTAAATGCTTCTTCTTATAAAAATACATATTTGTCCGCATTAGACAGTACTAGCAAATATTATGTCAATCAGTTAAAATATATTTTCTCTGATGTGCTTGCCAGTTCTGGCTTTAAGGACTTTATTGAAGCAGCTAATATATCTTTCGATAAAGATACATATTTAAACGAAACTCCTAATATCAATAACAAACCATTTAAATTAACTTTACCTAATACTTTTAAACCAGCTAGCGCTACAAGCTTCGGCGGTAATAAGAGATGCTCTATGAAGGCAATGTTCGCCTTGTTTAATTTTTCTAATCTTGAACTTCCAAAAGACAAAAAGTATTCTGACTATATGGTTGAATTAAATAAGATAGATACGGAATTTGTTTGTGATATGGGCTTTATGTTTACGGCATATATGTTTCATCCTGTTGCTGAACCAGCAGCTTCAGCCCAATATCAAATTCCTTCGATTGATGTTTCTGGTTTTAAAACATCTAATATCGGCGTTTATGACCCAACTTCTAATGATGCTGAACAGCCCGTTGGATCCATGATGATGATGTTTGCCCTAACTGGTTCTAAGATCAATTCGGGAACTCAAGAGAGTAAGGATATAAGCTACACAACTGAATATAAGTTTAGCGAAAATTTTGTTATTCCTCAAAAATGCGACACAAGACTTATGTTTGCCTATGCTTGTGGTAAAAAAGCAGATATGACAAAGGTAAATGTTACCGCCACTATGAGTTTTGCTGCGATGTTTGCATTGTCCAATATTTGCGATCTTGACCTTTCTACATGAGGAAAGGCCATGTCTCCAGTTACTACACAATACATGTTTGCTGGTTATGGTCTTCTAGGTGGCCTTATTGATGAAGTTGAAAAGTTTAACATGAAAATCGGTAATAGCGAGAGCAAGTTTAAGCTATATTATCCTATTGATCCACTAGGCGCAGTTAATGAAGATACCAATACAGAAGGAATGTTTATATTCCCATTATTGAACTCTATTGACTTAAAAAATGTTGATGTAAGTAAGAGAAAATCTTTATCAAAAATGTTTGAGTTCTGCATTATGCCTTTGTCTCTTGTTGGTACGCAGCAATCAGCTAGTTCTGCCCCTGCATTAGATATCAGTACATGAGATACTGCAAATATCAGTGATTATTCTTACATGTTTGCATTTACTTTAATTGGCGGAATCAAGATACCTGCTTTTAAAACAGTCGCAACTGGTTCTGTTGCTGATTACATGTTTTGCTTTGCCCACGTATTTGATTTTGATGCGACAACGAAGATGATTAAGGGACTAGATTTCTCCACTTCGGATTTTGGTAATTTAACATCTGCGAAGGGAATGTTCGTTGCGTATAACCTAGCGTTACCAGTTACTCTAACTAAAGATGCTAGCTTAAAGTTTGGAACCAATACCTTTGCCAAGTTGTCTAATACAAGCTGGATGTTTGCATTTACTTCAACAAATATTGATTTAAGTGGAACAAAAATGACAAACATCAAAAATGCAGACTATATGTTTGCATTTGCTGGCTTGTATCCTTTCTCGAGAATACAGAGTGTGGTTAAAAAAGCAGACGGTATGCTTTCGTATTATTCGTCAATAAAATTGCCTGAGTCTGCCACAGATCCTGCATTTAAATTCCAGACAGACGCTACAACTAATTATATGTTCCTAATGACATTTGCAGGAGACCCAGATGAGTTTGATGATGAACACATGACAAATACTCCTCAAACTATTAATCTGGACTTTTTAGATACTCAAAACGTTGTTAGTATGAAGGGTATGTTCATGCTTTCATGTCCGAGTTATGAGCTGGAGAAACTTAATACTGCAAAGACGAAGTCTACTATGCTTATGTTTGCTGGTTACGGCCTATTGCCAGTAATTAATTTAGCAACAAATAGTGAAGGGGTAGAAACAACTGATCTTCCCGTTTTAACTTTTGCCGAAAAAGATAAAACAAACTTTAAGCTTATTGGTGACTGCGATACAAGATATATGTTTAGCTGCTTTGTTGAACTTCCGAGTATGGACAGGACAGGACATTTTCAAAACTTTGATGTTAGCGGAATTGATGTAAGTGCCCTTACCAACTTTGACAGTATGTTTGCTTTTGGCTTGGGAATCTTTAACTTCGATCTATCTGCATGGGACATTAGCAAGGCAAAGAAGCTGGATAAGATGTTTATGGGCTATGGATTATTGGCAAGATTGTGCGTTCATAGGGGATCTCCTCTTGTTCCTGCAA
Source organism: Phoenicibacter sp. (assembly GCA_045641605.1). GTDB lineage: Bacteria > Actinomycetota > Coriobacteriia > Coriobacteriales > Eggerthellaceae > Equivita. The sequence continues at coordinate 20,435 of JAZUHG010000049.1, forward strand.
GTGGTAAGCAAATTAAACTTCCAGCAGCCCTTCCTGTGGCCCCCAGTTCCGAATCTGAAGGTTATTGTAGCGCTTCTTGAATGTTTGCGTTTTCTTGCATGCTAGATGCTAGCGATTCTACAATTGGGGGAGACATTAAGAGTACCTTACTTGACTTAAGTGGTTGGGACTTTAGTGGAATTCAAAAAGCTGACCATATGTTCTTTGCTTACAACTTTACTTTTGATGCATACGATCAAGCGCTTAGCAACTTAGGTGATCTATTTAATAACATTTGGTGGCAGTATGAAAAGTTCATTGAAGAATATGATGGTCCTCTATCAGCTCCTTTAATGAAGGCAAGTAACGAAGCGGTTGATCCTTGTAGGTTGGTTGAGATTAAGTTTTCTGCCTCAACGCCAACAAAGTTTGCAGATAGCGCTGTATTAGATGCTGCTTTTGCATTTGCGGATTGTAATGTAAATGCACCTAATCTTGATTTGTCTAATGCAATTTCGTGTGAATCAATGTTCGCTGCGTATTGCCCTTCTTACACTGTTTCTATTGATCAATCGAAAGAACATGAGAAGGATCCAGAAAAAAATTCTTCCGTTCTAGACCCGTATGCATTTAAGCTTACTCTTCCTGCTGATCTTAAATTCGGTGAGGGCTGTTCGGTTAAGCAGATGTTTATGATGTATTTTCCACACGAATTAAAGGTTGCTTCATATAATGTTTCTGGAGTAAAAGACATGACCAGAATGTTTGCTTTTTGCAGGGCAGATGAGATTAACTTAGGAACATGAGATACTTCATCATGCGAGAGTATGGAAGGTATGTTCTTGGCTGCAAGTTGTAAAGAAATAGATATGAGCAATTGAAATTACAATAAAGTTAAGAATATGAGATTTATGTTTATGGCATATAGCAATAAAAATGTATCTACAATGATTTACTTCCCAGAAAATAATTCTATGCAAGCAGCTAGAGGTTGTGATGGTACTGGCATGTTTGCCCTTTGTGATTCTCGGGCGCTTATGTTATATGGTTTAAATGTAGATGGTTTTAGTTCTGTTGATTATATGTTTACAGGATGTCTAAATCTAGAGAGGATTCATGTTTCTGGCGAAACAGATTGGTCAAGATTAGGCGGTTTAGCTGGCTCTTATATGTTCCTTGGATGCATTAAGCTGACCGGTCAAGAAAACACTAATTATCTTAATTATCATACAAATATTGAGTTTGCTCGCGTAGACAATCCAAAAGCTAATGCACCTGGTTACTTTACCAGTGTTGCAACGCTGATGGAGCCTGATCCTGCAGATTCTGATACTGAAATAGAATCTATCTTTATAAAAGCAGGCTTTGATGCAGAAGATGATCTTGCGCAAGTCAAAAAAGTTGAATTCCTAAGGACCGCTCCAAGTAAAAGTACTTCAGCTAAAAGTATAAGCAACGTCGAAGGAATGATAACTGCCGAAATTGATAAAACAGACGATAAAAATATAATGTATATAAAATGCGAATCTGTAGTATTCTCTAGACTTTCATCGTGCTTACACCTTTTCCAGAATTTCAGCAGCCTTGAAACTATAGATTTTAATAACAATTTTGATCCTATAGCGGCAAGAACAATGCAGGGCATGTTTGATGGATGCACCTCAATGACAAAACTAGATTTGTCGAGCCTAAGAACTGGTAACGTCGAAGATTTCTCGTATATGTTTGAGAGCTTCGGTGCTGCAACTTGTGAATTAAACTTTCTTGCAGATAGTATTTTATTTGATACGAATTCAGCCATTACATTTAAGGGGATGTTTGAAAATTGTAATGTTTCGAATATAGACATTTGCAATTTTGTTTATTATCGAGCAAATAACCTCAGTGAAATGTTCAAGGATTCCAAAGTTGAAGAGATTAATTTTTATGGCGAATATAGTTATGATTATGAGAATCGCTATATTGAGGCAGACTATAGTTCAATGTTTGAAAATTGCACAAATATTACTTGCTTGCAAATTGGTGGTTTTGTCCCATCTGGAAATTCAAAATTAGACAAGATGTTTAAAGGATGTACTAACCTTTACAAGATATACCTAAAACAAAATTTCCGTGATCATTGAAGTGTTCTTACAACAGTTAAGCCTCTACCTACAGATACTTTTGAAGGCTGTGATAAGCTTAGAAATGATGAAGGTCATGGTATTATTGAATTAGGAACTTCAGCTGATAAAGCGCACGAATCTGATTATTCGTCAGAATCCGTGGGCGAAGGTCTATTCTCTTATTATGCATTTTTGGGTGAGTATGACGATGAAGGTAAAGAGGAAGGTCTTATAAGGAGTAGAGCTGGTGAAGTTGAATGCGAAAAAGCCGAAAAATTATTGATAGCTTCTTCTAATATGCCAGACAGCAAGTATGTTGTTGCAAAATTTGATGTTTCAGATGGAAACTTAGGAACCATTATGGCCTATAAGATGTCTTATGTAAAGGCATCTGAGTGGACGGAAGGCTTGCCTTATTATGTCGTTATATATTCTGACAGAACAATCTTTATGAAAGAAAATTCGTTTAGATATTTAGCCTGTGGATTTAATAATTTAACTACAGTTGAATTTGGTCCTGGATTAAATAGGTTTAATGATGGTGACCAAATGGATTTAACAGGCATGTTTAAAGAATGCTCTAAACTGACTACTTTTGAATCGACTTACGGTGGGGGATCTCAAGCAATCTTTTATAGCCCAATATCAACTGAGTCTATGTTTAAAAATTGTACAAGCTTAACTTATTTCGACATGAACTATTTTAGATTTATACAAGGATCAGAAGAGTATAATCCATTATTTGAATCAATGTTTAATGGCTGCTCTAGTCTGGAAACAATTACCTCTTCTGGTGATACAAACCTATTGTCGTTGTACAATAACCCCGAAGATGGGCCAAAATTTTCCCAGTACATGTTTAAAGGGTGTGTAAATTTAAAGGCTAATGGCACTTATAGCTATCATGATTGCTGCGAAGACCTTAATGTTGATCCTCAAAACCAAGGTCCAGACGTAAGGGCTGCGATGGCACACGACGAAGAGAATCAAGGCTTATTTTCGGCTGGAGCAATATTGCCAAACTCTTCTGATGGAGGTTGCGGAATTATTGAAGAATCAATTGGCCGCTTCTTAGATGGTCAAGTAGAGAAATACAAGCAGTTGGTTAATGCTACTTTAAGAATTGAATCCGTAGAATTCTTTAAATGCTTAGCAGTTACAGATTATTATACTAACGTAGTTCAACCGAACTTATTAACAGCTAATCCAATAGATATGAATTTTGCAGGAGAGGGTTTTGGGCAAGTTAAATTGTACTTATATGCAACAGAACCCATGAAAGAGCTTGAGTCGTATACTGGAAAGATTGGTGCTATAATAAGCATTCCTCAATCTGAGGGAGATAAATTAATGTATGCATCTCCTTTGTCTTTCATAAATTTGTGTCGTGATTTTACATCGTTGAAGTATTTCTCTCTAGAACCAGGTGAAAATGTTCATTGTAAGTTAGACAAGCCTATTGCTGTAACGGACATGATTAATACACAAGCTGCTACAAGCTGCAAGTGTATGTTTGAGAACACTTTTACGTATGAATATCACATGGAAAATATTGAGCATGAAGAAAAGCTTAATGACATCACACAAGACGGTATTTATTTAGATAAGTTTGATACAAGTAACGTTTCAAATTTTGAAGGTATGTTTAAAAGCTGCGAAGCACAATATATTAATTTCTCAGACAAAAATCCAAATGTTAAGCAAGTGTTTAGCCCTCTTGCTGTCATTTTTGGTGACGATCCAGTTACTCCTTCGAACTTATTTAGTTTTAAGAGCGCTACCAATATGGTTGGAATGTTTGAAAAGGCAGGTAATGTCGACTTCAAAACCTCGTTAAAATCACTTTCGCTAAGTCTGAGAATGGATTCTGTGGTTATGTTCCCAGAACAAATTGATGGACCAGTAAAGGCATGTGACGCAGCCAATATGTTTAGATATTCGCATTTTGCGAGTGTTGATTTTGGTGGACTAAAGCTTTCTGGAGTTACTAACTTCACAAACATGTTTGCTTTCTCTGGGGCAATTAATATAGAAATAAACAACCGCCCAGACCCAGAAAGATTTAACACTGTAAACAATTTCTGCCAGGCCTTTATTTCTTCAGATGATGCAAAAATACAAGAACTTATTTCTGCTATGGCTGAGCAGAATATCAATTTGCTTAGTTACGAAGATTCGCAGAGTAATGGTATCAACCTTGGAACTAACTATCATTTTAATACCACGGATAATTGAGGACCTACGCTAGATGGTTATCCAATCTCTATGGATAATATGTTCTTGTGCTGCCTGACAAGCATTATGGATTTATCAATGCTTAATACTGGCAAGGTAACTAGCATGAGTCACATGTTTGCTTTTATGCCGTTAGCTAAGGATATTAAAGTTAGCAATGTATTTGAAACAACAAATGTTAAAAACATGAATGGAATGTTTAAGTTCTTTGGAAAAATTACAGGCGATACAAAATTTGGCATTCCGAATGCAGCAACAAGCTCATATGATACTCCTGCATTCCAGATCAAGGATGGATGCATAATGGCTGAAATGTATTCAAATGCTTTGGTACCAGTTGATGCTTCTAGTTGGACTTGCGTAGATGGCGATACGGAAAAAAGTGGATTAAGCAATTGTAGAGATTATACTGACATGTTCTATAACTTTGCATATTATGCTCTTCCTCCAATTAAGCTACCTTCTCAGGAAGGCTCTGAGCCTATTGGACATCCAGAGAATTTAACTCTTACATTACCGAAGAGCGGATGAACCCCTAAGGCTGGAACATATATGATTGAGATGTTTAGAGGATGCAAGTCAAATGTTGATTTATCTGGTATTACGTCGTTTGAAGGCGTTACCGATATGTCTAGAATGTTTATGAGCTATGGTAATGGAGATGTTACATTTTTAGGTTATAAGCAGGTTGGTATTACTCTTTCTGGTACAGAAGATTGGATGATAAAACCTGGTTTCAACTCTACTATGGCTGGAATGTTTGAAGGCTATAAAGGCTTAGAGTCCAAAGAAGATGAATCTGACACAAGGGCTTCGTTCCAAGAAATTGTCAACAAACTTAACACTACAAATGTTGTTGATATGAGTGAAATGTTCTGTGGCGCAAAAGTTAAGAAGCTTGATCTAACATCAACTAATTTTGACACTTCTAAGGTTAGAAACATGTACTATATGTTTGGCTCTAAGGTTCTTCGTGACTCTTACATTCAAGAACTTACACTAGGGGATAACTTTAAGATTGATGAGGTTGTTGACATGAGATACATGTTTGGCTCTGTTTATGATTATCAGGCTGCTCTACATACTATTATCTACGATGGTGAAAATGGCGACTGGGCGTCTATCATCGATAACCGTATCAAAGAGGGTGAGAGCGTCTTTACAGAAAAGATGTTCTATGCTTGTGTAAATATTGTTGGTGGTAAGGGAACTGAGGCCAGGACAATCTACAATGTTGACAAAGTTGATCATGCTTTAGCTAGACCTGCAGGAATGAAAGACGGTGTGGTTGTTCCAGGTTACTTTACAGATCCTAATGGAGTTAAAGCTTATACATCAGATAAAGTTACAGATACTTCGGCGGATACAAAGACCAAGGAAAAGGCTTTGGATGATAATGTAAAAACCGAAGAGGCTGTCGCAGAGACAGAAGAAGCTACAGCTGAGGAAGAGTCTGTTGTTGAGCTAGAGAACCCATTCGAAAAGATTGATATTGCTTTGGATGATCCTCTAGATGACCAGAAGCCAGTTGCATTGACCTTCTTCCAGAATATTATTAATAACTTGTTTAAGTTAATATTCAGCTTGACTTATTAATAAGAAAAAAATTAGGGCTTCCAAACGGGAGCCCTTTTTTTATGCTATAATACGCAGCTACGTAGGGGAATGCGGTGAGAATCCGCAGCAACAGCCATTACCGTATTTGGCAAGAGCCATAAGTCGGGATACCTACTCAAACTTAAAAGCTTTTGGGTAAAGGAGAGCAGTTATGAAAATTCTTAGTAAAACAAGTTATATGGTGAACTTATTAATCGCCTTGTTTTTGTGTGTATTTCTGTTGGCGTCTTGCTCGCAGGCTAAGACTGATGGGCCATTTGAGTTGACAGATTTGTCTGGCCGAACAATCACCTTGGATGCGCCGGCAGAGCGTGTGGCGGCGCTTTCGGCAGCTGATTGTGAAATTTTATCTGCCTTAGACGCCGAAGACAAGATAATCGCTCGTGGGACGTATTGCGATTATCCAGAGAGCGTTAAAAACATTAAGGACGTAGGTTCTGGAGAACTTACAAACATTGAAGAGCTAATTGCCGCAAAGCCTGATGTCGTCCTTATGAGTAAGACGGGATTCACTTTAGACCAGGTTAACACAATGGAAAATGCGGGGCTTAAAACATTGGTCAATGAGGCCAACACTTTCGAAGACACATATTCCTACATCAAGCAACTTGGGAAGCTAGTTGGAAAAAGCTCCGAAGCTGAGGCTCTTGTGTCTTCGATGAAAAAATCTGTTGATGAGTTTAGCGCCAAGACTTCCGGCAAGGAGCAAAAGACGGTCTATTTCCAACTGTGTTTGCCACAACACGGTTACTGGACTGCTGGCGCAAATACCTTTATGAATGAAATGGCTCAAATTTTGCATTGTAAAAACGTTTTTGACGATGTGGAAGGCTGAGCTGAGGTTTCTAAAGAAGAGCTGGAATCAAGGCACCCAGATTTCACGATAAAAATTGACGATGACGAAAGTTTTACAAGGCCTGGTCCAAGGCTAGTAGATGCATTAGAGAAAATGTATAACACAATTTTTGGGTAGGTCTTCAAAAGGCATAGCGTTTTTCTTAATTGCTTTTGTTGCAACTGCAGCAATATTTGTTTTGTGCGTAGGTTTTGGAAGTACGGGTTTTGCTTTAGAGGGGGACATTGTAGGCAACATTCGCTTGCCGCGAGTTTTAACTGTTGGATTAATTGGTGCTTCGCTGTCTATTTGTGGTGCGGCCATGCAAGGCTTGCTTCGAAATCCTTTAGCAGACGGAACTACGCTTGGTGTGTCTTCGGGGGCATCGTTGGGAGCTGTTATAGCGATTATTTGCACGAGCAATTTACCATTCTTAGCAGGCGAAATTACACAAGGTTTTAGCATTTTATTGTCGATGGCGGGGGCCTTTGTGAGTCTTTTGTTGATTATGGCTTTGGCTCAAAAAGTTGATGCGCGCCTAAGCACCAATACCATCATTCTTGTTGGTGTGGTTTTCTCGATGTTTGCAAGTGCTTTTATTAGTTTGCTGGTTGCGCTTTTCCCAAACAGTGCGAAGACCGTAACTTTTTGGACGATGGGCTCCACGGCTTCGGCGGGATATGTGGATTGTGCTGTTGTGGGAGTGTTCTTTGTCTTGTGTTGCATAGTTTTGCTTGGGAAGACAAATGAGCTTAACACTTTTGCAATCGGCGAAGAAAATGCTAGCCACCTCGGCGTTAATGTTAAAAGGACGAAGATGCTTATCATGGTGGCCGTTTCTATTTTGGTAGGTGCTTGCGTGAGCGTTTCTGGAACAATCGGTTTTGTAGGCTTGGTTGTGCCACATATAAGCCGTATGATTGTTGGAGCCAATCACAAAAAACTTTTACCATTCTCTATATTTTTTGGAGCGGGATTTTTGATGTTGGCAGACTTGCTTTGCAGGACCATAATTGCCCCGCGCGAACTTCCAATTGGGGTTGTCACTTCGTTGATTGGTGCTGTTATTTTTGTTTACGTTTTTTATAAGAGCAGAAAAGGGGCTAAATAATGCCTGCTTTAAAGATCGAAAATTTAAGTGTTGAGCTAGGTTCGATAAAAGTTTTGAACGATGTAAGTTTTTCTGTTGACAAGAAAGACTGATGTATGCTTTTAGGTCCTAATGGGGCAGGCAAGTCAACAACAGTCTATGGTTTAGCAAAAACACTGCCTTATGCTGGTAATATTGAGCTTTTTGGAAAAAATATTCAAGATTATAAAAAT
>JAZUHG010000050.1:0-16571 GCA_045641605.1 Phoenicibacter sp.
AAAACCTTTTAGCGAGGCTAATTTTAGCATTAATTATTACAAATTATTATATTAATATTTGTAAGTTTTATTTCCTTCAATAAGATTATGGTAAAATTACTTTCCGTGAAAAAATTGATTGAACAGTTCGTAAAGTTTGGAATCGTTGGTGTTATTGCCTTCTTCATCGACTTCGGTATTTATACCTTGTGCTCGCAGGTCTTTATGTGGCACTACATAATTGCTGGTACGCTGGGTTTTACAATTTCTGTAATATTCAACTACATTGCCAGCATGAAATATGTTTTTAAGCACAAAGAAGAAATGAGCCGCACGCGTGAATTTATCATCTTTCTAATTCTTTCAATAATTGGTTTGGGAATTAACAACGGCATGCTTTGGCTTCTAATTGACTTTATACAATGACCGTTCGAGCTATCGAAGCCGGTGCTTGAGCTTGGTGCAAAAATCATCGCCACCGCAGTTGTGATGATCTGGAACTTCGTCACTCGAAAAATTCTTTTAGACGATACAAAATAATTCCCTGGGGACGGAGGTACCTTCTACCTGGTGTTTTTGTAATAATAAAAAATACCAGGTAGAAGGTACCTCCGTCCCCATTAAAAAATTTAGAAAAGTTGGTACATATTGCCAGCAAAAGACTATTATATGCGCTTACAAAATGGTAATAAAATTTCTTAGGAGGAAATTATGACAGTAAAGGTTGGAATTAATGGCTTCGGTCGTATTGGTCGTATGGTTTATCGAGCAATGGCTGGAGACAATCGCTTTGACGTTGTTGCTATTAATGATCTTGGAAATGTCGAGGTCATGGCTCATCTTTTAAAGTATGATTCAATTCATGGTGTTGCTTTTAAAGATGTAGAAGCAAAAGGTGACAAGATTGTTGCTGATGGGCATGAACTTAAGGTTTTAAGCGAGCGTGACCCTAAGGATCTTCCATGGGGAGACCTTGGTGTTGATGTTGTTATCGAAAGTACAGGATTTTTCACAGATGGTGAAAAGGCTGCTGCTCATCTTGAGGCTGGCGCTAAGAAAGTTATTATTTCTGCTCCTGCAACAAATGTTGATGGAACTTTCGTTATGGGTGTTAACGACAAAGAATATGACAAGGAAAAACACAACATTGTTTCTAATGCATCTTGCACAACAAATTGCTTAGCACCATTTACTAAAGTTTTGTTAGATAACTTTGGTGTAAAGCGCGGTTATATGAATACGATTCACTCATACACAGGCGACCAAGTTGTTTTGGATGGTCCACACAAAGACCTTCGTCGTGCCAGAGCTTCGGCTATGAACATGATTCCAACATCAACTGGTGCTGCTCGTGCTATTGGTCTTGTTCTTCCAGAACTTAAAGGTAAACTTGATGGTTTTGCAACTCGTGTTCCTACCCCAGATGGTTCTGTAGTTGACTTAACTGTTGAACTTGAAAAAGAAGTTACTGCTGACGAGATCAACGAAGCAATGAAGAAGGCTGCAAATGGTGAACTAAAAGGTATTTTGGAATACACCGAAGACCCAATTGTATCAAGCGACATCATCGATAACCCACATTCATCAATTTTTGATTCAAAAATGACAATGGTATTGGGTGATAAGAACAACTTAGTTAAGTGTGTTTCTTGGTATGATAACGAATGGGGTTATAGCAATCGTGCTGCAGATCTTGCAGCTATCATGCTCTAATTTCTTTTGAAATTTAAAAGAAAAGCCGGCTTTAAAAGTCGGCTTTTTTTATGCAAACCCTGCTAAACGGTACCTCCGTCCCCAGGGTTAGTGTAGACTTTTAAGGCTTTGGGGAGGGTTTTGATATCAAAAGTCTTATTGGAGTATTCTTCACCATCAAGCTGACAAGGAACAAGCTGTTTAATTTTTAGCTTAATACTTTTCGACTTATCAAATTTAATATGCTTATTATTGACATGCTTGCCTTTGGCAACACGAGCAAATATTGGCAACGTTTGTTTGCGGCTTTTTAAATTCTCTGAATAACACAAATTAAAGTAGCCATCATCTAACTCGGCATCAGGAGTTATTATGAAACCACCACCATAAGTTTTGCCAATTTGAATGGCTAAAATTAAAGAGTGTCCTTCTATCTTTTTTCCTTTATCTAAAGTTGCAACGAAGTCAAAATTCTCAAAATGGTTCATTATTCGGTCAATGCCACATTTAAAATAAAGTTTAAAGCCTTTCTCCTTGCTCTTTTGACGTGCCTTCATGGTGTCTATTGCAATACCAGCATCAATACCAAATGACAATGTCTCAACAAAAAACTTATCATTACATTTTCCAACATCTACTTCTTTAATTTTTGAATGCATAAGCTGGTCAACAGCAGTTCTAACTTTAAAAGACATGCCAAGGCTTCGGGCATAGTCATTACCAGAACCTACAGGAATAACACCCAAAATTGGACGCTTCGCCTTAGGGATTCGCATGAGACCAGATGCAGTTTCATGTATAACTCCATCACCACCTACGACAACTACAGAATCGTACTTGGCTGCACCTTCGGCAACTTTCATTGCATGACCATCATGTTTTGTATAGAAAAGATCAATATCTTGTTTGTATTTTTCTCGCAAAATATCGAAGGTGTGGTACCCATTCTTGCTACCCTTACCACTTTGTGCAACTGGGTTAACAATCAAAAGTGTACGACCTAAACTTATCGCAACATTTTTTGGATTAGTAACATCTGTAGCCATGATAAACCTTATAACTTAGAACGATCAACTTTTGGATATGGCTTTTTGCAAGACATATCACCTTCTGGACAAACTCCCCTTACACATTCTGGACCTGCATCTGCAAAAATAAGCGGAGCAGTTGGCTTAACAAGTTCAAGCATTTGTCAAGCTAGATCATTAATTTCTCATTGAGCTCTGTTACAGCAACGAACACTGAAGAAGTGTAGCAGCTCGCGAATGTTCATCGTTACAACAATTTTAGTTTCGGCGGCATTAGGTAAAAGAAAACGTGCATCTTCTTTTTGTATGCCAGCATCAATAAGCTTTTGATAAGACTCCTCGCAATTTTTAACTGCTTCATCAAAAATTGCACTTGCCTCTTCATTGTCTTTAACAGCGGGTGGTTTAACGAAGTCGAGGCCATCCTTAACTTTAACATAGCGCTGGCTTTGTTGGTTATAACTTGCCATTCGGTGTCTAACTAGCTGATGAGTAAGTGCCCGAGAGACACCTTCGATAGCAAATGTATAACTGGCATGCTCAAGCGTAGAACTATGACCACCAGCAAGAATAATCTTTAAGATTTTCTCAACATTTTCATCAGACATTGTCTCAATTAGCTCTGCAGCGCCAACAGCAGAATAACAAAGACGTGCAGCAGTTGCAACGGCTCTTTCAGGGTCTTTAGTATGATATAGAAGCTTTACATTGATATTAGTTTCCATTTGATACCCGCCTTAATTAAACGAAATTTAACTCTTGGTATCATACCAAATTTTTATTGATAAAACCCATATAATGATATAAAATCTTAGGTCCTTTTGCAGAAAGCGAGGTAATTTGAGAGAATTTTTTGACAGACTAAATTTGCGAATTGCTGAATTCATGAACGGGCGTTATGGAATGGACAGCCTAAATAAGTTTATGCTAATTCTTGCAATTATTCTTTTAATCATAGGTCCATTTATCTCACCATTAGATATGGTTGGTTGGGTCCTTGCAGCTTTGGCATTTATTCGTAGCATTTCAAAAAATATTAGCTTGCGTCAAAGAGAAAACGAAGTTTTCCAAAAAATTATTGGCGCTCCGAAGAAATTTTTCACCACAAGATCCACTCATTGGAAAAACCATAAGACTACAAAATATTTTAAGTGCGACAATTGCAAACAAAAGCTATCTGTCCCTAAGGGCAAAGGCAAACTTCGCATAATTTGTCCAAAGTGCGGCAAAGAAATTTATATCAACAGCTAATATGTTTGGCTACATCATTCCAAATTTCAAAACTCTAAAAGAGGGAGAAAAGTCCCGCTACCAGTCTGTTTATTGCGGGCTTTGCCATAGCCTTCGCGACAATTATTCAAACATCTCACGCCTAGCTCTTAGCTATGACTTAACTTTTTTGGTTTTGCTTTTATCTTCGTTGTATGAACCTTCCGAAGCCACAGACAACTGCAATTGTATTTTTCATCCGGGCGATAAATATGAAACAGTCCAAAATGAATACAGCGATTATTGTGCCGACATAACGGTTGCTCTTGCCTATCATAAAATTTTGGACGATGTAAACGACGAAGGAAAGTTGCGCGCCAAGATTGGCGAGAAAGCCTTGCGCGAGCAATACCAAAAGGTAAAAGCGAAGCTTCCAGATACCTCGGCTTCGATAGAAAAGTATATGGAAAAAATTAATGAGCTTGAAATGACTTCTAAAACTGAAGACGCTGGCGATGAGATTGCCAAAAATTTTGGAATGATCATGGCTAAAATTTTTGCTTTCAAAAATGACAACTTTAGTGAGACACTAGCGAAGATGGGCGCACATCTTGGGCGCTTGATCTATTTTATGGATGCAGCAATCGATTATGACAAAGACATCAAATCAGGAGCTTATAACCCTTATGTTTGCTATTTAAATTGCGAAGAAATCACCGAAGACAAAGCGCGCGACATTAAAGATAATTTGAAAAACTTGGCAGGAGATGCACTTGCCTATTTTGAAAAGCTCCCATTAGAACAAGACTCAAAGCTCCTCCAAAATATTTTATATGAAGGTTTATGGATACAATTTAATCATACGTTTTTTAAGAAAGATAGGTAAAATACAACATCTATGGCTATGGAACCATACAAAATATTAGGACTTGAGAGTTCTGCAAGTACCGATGAGGTTAAAAAAGCCTATCGTAAGTTGGCGCGCGAGAATCACCCGGACCTTCATCCAGGAGACGAAGCTGCGGCTAAACGAATGAATGAGATTAACGAGGCTTATGACCGCATCATGAACCCAGACAAGTATGCTGCCGAAGACGCGCGTCGTGCTGCAGCAGATAGCGCTGCCGGACGCTCAAGCGGAGCTCAACGTCCAGGTCAAGGACCCAATACTCAACAAAATGCTGGCTATTACCAGCAACAAGGACGCTATGGATGGTCTGGAGACTTCGGCTTCGATGATATCTTTGGTGGATTTTACACAAGCACTGCCCCAATTCATCCAGAGGCACAACCGAGCGACCCTGAAGAAGTCAAAGCTGCAATTCAAATGATTAACAACAAGCAATTTAAAGAAGCCAACAAGGTTTTGTACCGTGTAAAAAGTACAGACCGCAATGCACGTTGGTATTACATCGTTGCGATTGCAAACCATGGAGCTGGAAATACAATGCTTGCAATGGACCAAATTAAAAGAGCTTGCGAGATGGAGCCAAACAACCAAGAATATATTCAAGCCGCACGAAGTATTCAAGCAAGTGGTCGCGTTTATCAAGAAACTGCGCAAAGCCGTGGCTTTAGTATGAATTTTATGGACCCAACAACTTTATGTTGTATGTGTCTTGCATGCAATATGTGCATGGGTGGAGGCTTCGGAATACCTTTGTGTATTCACTTTTAACACCTAAGGGGACGGAGGTACCGTTTAGCTGGTATTTTAACTTTAATTAAAACACCAGCTAAAAGGCACCTCCGTCCCCAGGAAGAAAGAGGAGGAACGATGAGTAAAGCAATTGGAATTGATTTAGGTACAACAAACAGCTGTGTTGCAACAGTCGAAGGCGACAAGCCGGTTGTAATCCCTAACGCCGAAGGCTCACGTACGCTTCCCAGCGTTGTTGCATTTACAAAAGAAGGCGAACGTCTTGTAGGTGAAGCTGCCATAAGGCAAGCTGTTATGAACCCGGAGCGAACTTTTGCTTCGGTGAAGCGACACATGGGAACAGATTGAAGCGCAAATGTTGATGGCAAAGATTTCAAGCCTCAAGAACTTTCGGCAATGTTGCTTCGTAAGCTTAAAAATGATGCTCGCGAATATCTTGACGACGAAGACTTGGTCGATGCCGTAATTACTGTTCCTGCCTACTTTAATGACATGCAACGTCAAGCTACCAAAGATGCAGGTAGAATTGCTGGTTTAAACGTTCTTCGTATTATTAATGAACCAACTGCTGCCGCACTTGCCTACGGCTTGGATAATGAAATGCAACAAAAGGTTATGGTATATGACCTTGGTGGCGGTACCTTCGATGTTTCAATTATTGATATTAGTGAAGGTGTGATTGAGGTTATGTCAACAAGTGGCAACAATCACTTGGGTGGAGATGACTTTGACGAACGCCTTGCAAACCACTTGGCTGACATTTGCAAACGTGAATACAAATTTGATGCAAAGAAAGAATCCGAAGCCTGGGCAAGAATCCTAGATGCAGCCCAAAAAGCAAAAATTGAACTTTCAACTGCTAAAAAGACTGAAGTTAACTTGCCGTTTTTGGCTCAAAAAGGAAACGATGGCACACCTGTTAACTTCAAGGCAGAAGTTAGCGTTGAAGAATTTAATAAGTTAATAGCCGATTTAATTGAGAAGACAACCGAACCTGTCGAGCAAGCTTTATATGATGCAGGAATAGCAGCAAGCGAACTTGACCAAGTATTGTTGGTTGGAGGAAGTACACGAATCCCTGCTGTTGCAAATAAAGTTAAGGAGATAACAGGTAAGGCTCCTTCTCAATCAATTAATCCCGACGAATGCGTTGCTCAAGGTGCTGCAATTCAAGCAAACACTCTTAGCAATGCTGCAAATTCATTGGCTGTTCGCGGTGGTGAGATCTTGCTTTTGGATGTATGCCCTCTTTCACTTGCAATTGAAACTGTTGGCGGAGTTGCAACCAGATTAATTGAGCGCAACACTACCCTTCCTGCAAGCTATTCGCAAATTTTTACAACTGCAGCTTCTTTCCAGACAAAAGTTGAAATTAAAGTTTTACAAGGCGAGCGCCCCATGGCATCCGACAATAAAATGATTGGAAACTTCATGCTAACAGGAATTAAGCGAGCACCAGCTGGTGTACCACAAATCGAAGTTAGCTTCGACATCGATGCCAATGGAATCATCAATGTTTCTGCTAAAGACTTAGGCACTGGTAAAGAAGCTTCCATCACCATCGAAAACGATCAACGTATGAGCGATGCAGAAATTGAAGCCGCAATTCGTGATGCCGAAACTTATGCCGAGCAAGACAATGTTCGCAAGCAAAATTGGGAAGACTACGCCGAAGCTCAAACATTGCTAAGCCAAGTTGATACAGCAATTGCTAAAAAAGGCAAAACGATGGATAAAACCGAAAAGAAAAACATCAAGGCTCAGGCAAATACATTGCGTAATTATCTTCGCAAAAAACAAGATAAATTGACTGATGGAGACAGACAAAATATTAAAGACGCGGCTGCAACATTGAAAGATATGGCTTCGTCAATTATCGAGGAATAAGCAGTTGTTTTTGTTATAATAGGCTCCCCATGTCAAGATTAATGGCTAAACCAAATATTTACAAGAAACTTGCACTTGCATTGTGCGTTGCAATTTGTGTTTTTGCATGCATTTTGTTTGTGGCAATTCAAGCTGCCAATGCTGGAACCAGATTGCAAGATTCAAGCACATTTGGAATTGGGAACAATCGCTTTAGTGTTGATGCTCAAGTTGGGGTAATTGCAAACGGCGAATTTGAAGAGCGCGATAGCTTTGATTCTTCCAATACATCGCTTGCAACTTATTCAACAAGAGATATATCTACTGCGATTTCGGCTATTTCTTTCAGGATCGAAAACGCCGCCCGCGCTGCTGCTGAAGCAGCAAAGGCCGAAGAAATGGTCAAAGCAAATATAGCTAAAAATAAACGCAATGAACATGCAAGGCTTCAAGGCATGCCAGCGGGGCTTTCGGAAGTAAATTGAGATGTAGGACGCTCTGCGTTTGTTGGAGAATGGGCAGCACGCATCAATAATTATTTAGCTGGAACTCCACTTGCAAATACTGGAGAGATTTTTGCCGAAGCAGCATGAGACAACGGAATTGATCCAAGATGGTCCCCTGCAATTTCAAACACAGAAAGCAGCAAAGGTCTTTATTGCTTTAAATCATGCAATGCATGAGGCTGAGGAGATATGGGATGGCCCAACTGAAACGATGCTATTTGGGCACATGTCTCTGGCCTTTCAAGTTCATACGGATACACAATAGCCAGGTCATACGCCGAAAAATATTGTCCACCAAATTCAGATAATTGGTACAACAATACTTTGGGCGAAATGTATAAAATCTAAAACATTATGAAAATTGGATTAGGATATGATGTTCACAAATTAGTTTCTGGAAGGAAGCTAATAATTGGTGGCGTTGACATTCCT
Source organism: Phoenicibacter sp. (assembly GCA_045641605.1). Lineage (GTDB taxonomy): Bacteria > Actinomycetota > Coriobacteriia > Coriobacteriales > Eggerthellaceae > Equivita. Next base: position 8,373 of record JAZUHG010000050.1, read on the forward strand.
TACGAAAAAGGTTTAGAAGGACATTCCGATGCCGATGTATTGGTCCACGCAATTGCGGATGCACTTTTGGGTGCTGCAAAAATGGGAGACATTGGTAAATTCTTCCCAGATACAGATCCAAAATATAAAGATGCTAATTCTTTAGAGCTATTATCGTTAGTTGCAAAAATGATTAATACAAAGGGCTTTAGAATTGAAGATATAGATTCAATTATTGTTGCGCAAGAACCCAAAATGGCTCCTTATAGAGAACAAATGCAAAAAAATATTGCTGAAGCATTGGGTATGGCAGCTTCAAGTGTAGGAATTAAAGCAACAACAACCGAAGGCCTTGGCTTCGAAGGGCGTGGAGAAGGAATTTCTGCGAAGGCCGTTGCACTTTTAATGGAGGCTTAATGCTTAAGATTTATAACACACAACAAAGACAAAAGCAGGAATTTAAACCAGTTAAAGATGGCAAGATTGGAATGTATGTTTGTGGGCCTACCGTTTATAACAGAATTCATATTGGAAATGCACGCACCTTTATTAGTTTTGATATTATCCGACGCTACTTAATGTGGCGCGGCTATGACGTAACTTTTGTTCAAAATGTTACAGACGTTGACGACAAAATTATTAACCGTGCTGCCGAAGAAAATACTAGCCCGCAAGATTTGGCTAAAAAATACACTGAACTATTCATCGAAGACATGCACAACGCAGGTGTTATGGACCCTGATATTCGTCCTAAAGCCACCGAAGAAATTGACGCAATGATATCTTTGGTTCAAAAGTTGGTTGACAATGGCCATGCTTATGTTGAAGAAGGCGACGTGTATTTTGATGTTAGAAGTTTTAAGGGTTATGGCTCTCTTAGTGGAAGAGATGTCGATGATGCCGAAACAGGCCACCGCGAACTTCAAGCAGATGGTCAAGGCTTAGAAGAGCGCAAGCATGCCGAAGCAGACTTCGCACTTTGGAAAGCTGCAAAACCTGGTGAGCCTTCGTGAGATAGTCCTTGGGGCCCTGGACGTCCAGGTTGACACATTGAATGTTCGGCAATGTCACATAAATATTTAGACCTCCCCTTCGATATTCACGGTGGCGGATCCGATTTAGTTTTCCCTCACCATGAAAACGAGCGCGCTCAAAGCATGTGTGCTTATGATAGTGGCTTTGCAAATTATTGGATGCATGCTGGTATGTTGCAAGTCTCAAATGCCGAGAGCGGCAAAAATGAAAAGATGAGCAAGTCTTTAAACAACTTTGTTCTTCTACATGAAGCGCTTGAGCAAGTAAAACCAAATGTTTTGCGTATGTTGGTGTTACAAACTCATTACCGAAGCCCTCTTGTCTTTGGTGAGAAGCGTTTAACTGAAGCAGAAGCTGCACTTAGCAGAATTGAAACTGCTATTACTAACATTGATTGAAAGATTCAAAAAACAGGCGACAAATCTAGTATTGATAACAAAAAGATTGATGAAGCTTGCAAAGCTGCAAAAGAAAATTTCATCGAAGCCATGGATGATGACTTCAACACAAGCAAAGCTCTCGCTGAAATTTTTGAACTCATAAGTCAAATTTATACACTTGTTGGCGAAGATGCTGTGGATACCAACACGGCGAAGAGTCTTACAAATGCGCGCGAGCTTATAGTAGAGTTGTTAGGTGTATTCGGTATTCAATTTAGCGAAGAAAAAGCTCAAGACTCCGAAGTACTTGTCGAAATCGCCAAAAATTTGGGCATTGAACCAGGTAACGATGCTTCAAAAGCAATTCTTGATACACGCAGCGAAGCAAGAAAAAATAAAGATTTTGACCTGGCTGATAAAATTCGCGACACTCTTCGAGAAAAGGGCTTCACTATCGAAGACACACCAAGTGGCCCTCGTCTAATTTAATTAAAGATCATATTCTGAGCCGTACTCAAGATTTAAGGCTTGCAAAACGCTAGCCAAAATTAAGTAATCTTCAGGAACTGTAAGTTTGATGTTGTTACGCTTGCCTTCAACAACTTCAACATTTCCACCAATTCGCTCAATCAGCGAAGCATCGTCACTACCAACAAAACCATCAGCCATAGCAGCTCTGTGAGCCTCAGTAAACACATCGCGTTTGAATACTTGAGGTGTTTGAGCCAACCAAAACGCAGACCTCTCGGGCGTACCAACAATCTTTTTGTCCTCAACAACTTTAAGAGTATCAATACATGGGTGCGCGCAAACAGCACCATCAAGTTCAGGATTAGCCTTTAGAACACTGTAAATGTGTTTGATAACCGTTGGAGGAACAAGCGGACGTGCGCCATCGTGAATCATTACATATTTATACTTTTCTGGAACCATATCAAGGCCGTTAAATGCACTTTCTTGACGCGAATCGCCAGCAGGAGCCATAACAATTGGCGTTTGGAAAGCAAACGGGTCAACAACTTTTTCGATATATTCCTCAAAATCTTTCTCGGGACAAACAACAACAATAGCTCCAATCTCTGGCACTGCATCAAATGAATCCATTGATCAAGTTAGGACTGGCTTGCCTGACATAGTTAAAAGCTGCTTTGAGATTTTTTTATGGTTGCGACTTCCATCATTTAGTCTGCGACCCATACCTCCAGCAAGGAGCACTGCGGCGCAATCGGCTTTGTCAGAAACTTGCCCAGGGATTTTTTTCATTGAGAATTTTTCAGGTTGAGAAAGACGAATTCTGTCAAACAAATCGACAGGAGAGTAGTCATTTATTTCGGAGCTTTCTTCTGTCTTTTTGTGTTGAGCAGTCATGTTTCTCCTAACTTTTCTGAATTCCTGTATTGCTCAAACCGAAATCCTTTAGTATGAGTTCGGTTTCGCGAGCGATTGTATCCTTCTTCTTTGGTTCAGGAATTGCCCCCTTACCAGCGCTAAAGACAAGCTTATCGTCCTTAGCATCGACCTTAATAACAGAGCCACTCTTTCACTTTCCAGCTAAAATTTCCTCTGAAAGTGGATCTTCGATAAGTCGCTGAATAGCACGACGAAGTGGTCGCGCACCATAAGTTACATTTGTACCCTCTTTGGCAACAATCTTGCAAGCAGCTTTCGTCAAATTAATGGTCATGTTTTGAGCGATGAGACGTTGACGCAAATCTTCAATCATAAGATCAACAATTTGAACAATTTCTTTTTCGCTCAATGACTTAAATACAATAGTTTCATCAACACGGTTCAAAAACTCTGGTCTAAACAGCTTCTTAAGCTCGCTTGTAGCAGCGGTTTTAATCTCTTCATCGGAAAGACCTTTGCCATCGCCACTATCGAAACCCAAAGTTTTGGTTTGCGAAATCTCACGCGCACCAACATTTGATGTCATAATTAATATTGTATTTCTAAAATCAACACTGTGACCCTGACCATCGGTTAAGCGTCCTTCGTCCAAAATTTGAAGAAGGATGTTAAAGATGTCTGGGTGTGCTTTTTCAATCTCGTCAAACAAAACAACACTGTAAGGCTTCTTGCGAACAGCCTTTGTAAGCTGGCCACCCTCATCAAAACCAACATAGCCTGGAGGGCTACCGACCAACTTAGAAACAGAATGTTGCTCCATATATTCGCTCATATCAAAAGAGATAAGAGCGTCTTCGCTGTTAAATAAAAATTCAGCTAAAGCTTTCGAAAGCTCAGTCTTACCAACGCCGGAAGGCCCTAAGAAAATGAAAGAACCCGAAGGTCTACGAGCGTCTTTAAGACCACTTCGGGACCTGCGAATTGCCTTGCTCAAAGCAGAAACTGCTTCGTCTTGGCCAATAACACGCTCGTGCAAAACATCTTCCATGCGAAGAAGCTTTTCGGCCTCGGCTTCGGTCAAATTATGAACAGGAACACCGGTAATCATCGAAACAACATTAGCAATGTCTTCGACACTTACCTCATGAACCTTATCTTTAGATTTAGCTTCGAGTTTTTTCTCTTCAGCCTCGCGCTGTTTTAAAAGCTCAATTTCTTCCTCGTGCATTTTGCCAGCTTTATCAAATTCTTGCTTGGCAGTGTAGTTGTCCTTGGTTGCGCGAACCTTGCGAATCTTAGCATCCAAGTCACGCAAACTTTGAGGAAGTTGCATATTCCTGATACGCATGCGCGCGCCCGCTTCGTCAAGCAAATCAATTGCTTTATCAGGTAAAAAGCGGTCTTGAATATATCTGCTAGACAAAGTTACAGCAGCGTGTAGAGCTTCGTCAGAATATCTAACATTGTGATGGCCCTCATATTTATCACGAAGCCCCTCAACAATACGAATTGTTTGCTCTTCGGTAGGTTCCTCAATTGTAACTGTTTGGAACCTGCGCTCTAAAGCAGTATCTTTTTCTAAATGCTTGCGATATTCTTCGCTAGTTGTAGCACCGATGACTTGGATCTCACTCCTTGAAAGCGGTGGCTTTAAAATGCTAGCTGCATCGATCGAGCCTTCGGCAGCTCCAGCACCAATAATTGTATGCATTTCATCAATGAAAAGGATGATATCGCCCGCTTCGCGAACCTCTTTGATGCATTTCTTTAGGCGCTCTTCAAATTCACCACGGAATTTTGAGCCTGCAACAAGAGCTGAAATATCAAGCATAACAACTCTCATGCCCTGCAAAACATCAGGTACACGCTTGCTAACGATAAGTTCAGCCAAGCCTTCTACAATTGCTGTTTTACCAACACCAGGCTCACCAATAAGCAAAGGGTTATTCTTTTGACGACGTGTCAAAATTTGCATGACACGTTCGATCTCAGCTGCACGGCCAATAACAGGATCAAGTTTGTTAGCCTTTGCGCGCTTATTTAAATCAACTCCGAAAGCCTCAAGTAAGCTGTCTGGATTTTCGCTTCCAAGTGGAGCCTTACCAGCATACACAGTAGCACCACCAATGATGTCGTTTAGAGCTTCACGAACTTGGTCAGGTGTAACGTTAAGTTTCTTAAGAACCTTAACTCCATTGCTTTCCTCATCACGAACAATTCCTAAAAGCAAATGCTCTGTAGCAATGAAACTTTGACCACTTTGCATTGCTTCTCGGAAGGCGTTTTCCATAACCTGCTTCATCCTTGGGGTGAAACTTGCATGTTTGCTAAGATCAGCATTGGGATCTATAGGGATAATCTCACGAATTGTATCCAAAACATCATCGTGAGTAACATTTAGCTTAGCAAGCGTTTTGGCAGCAAAACCATCATTTTCGTCAATTAGGCCTAAAATTACATGTTCTGTACCAACATAGGCCTGCTTGAGCGCATGCGCCTCATCGCGTGCCAATGTCAACGCTTTTTTTGCCTTATCTGTAAATTTATCAAAAGATGCCATTTCCCACCTTCTAAAAAATTGTAAACACGTATTATACTCGTTTTTTTATGAATTTCCTAAATTTGTCCCAAAGAGATGCCACCATCATTCGGTGGAACTTCACGGTTTAGAGCTACAGAAAATCCAGCATCAATTAACTTTTTGATTGAATTTTCAATTAAATAACGATTCATAAAAACACCGCCAGATAAAGCAACTTGCTTAATGCCATAAAGCTGGTTTGCAAGTTGAGCGCATTGTAAAATTGCATTTACGAAAGCATCATGAAAATTCTTTGCAATTAGCCCAACATCAAGGCCTTTATCCATATCTTCTAACAGGGCTTTAAAGGTATTTCATGCATCCATCAAAACAACAGAAGTATCATGCGCTGTTGAATTTTTAGAGCCCACATTTTTATTGAATGCAATTTCATAACTTTTATCAAAAGCCTTTTTCTTATTGGCAGACAAATAATCTCAAAGTTTAGCTTCAAGCATGATGGCAGCCTCGCCTTCGTAACTAGGTTTATCACAAATTCCCAAAAGTGCCGAAGCCGCATCAAATAGTCTTCCAACAGATGAAGTCATAGGCGAATTTAAGCCCTGCTCAATCATAGAATTCAAATTTTGCAAATCATTATTTGAAAATTTATCAAGAATTGGCTTGGCAGATTTTTCATCTAGCAAATCCAAGCTTCACAAAACTCCATAGGCAATTTTAAGTGGATCCTTAATAGCAGATTTCCCTCCAGCCATTGGGACGTACGTGAAATTTGCAAATCGTTCAAAGTCATGAGTGTTGCAAATTAAACACTCGCCACCTCAAATATTTTTATCCATGCCATAACCTGTGCCATCAAAAGCAAAACCAATCACAGGCCCCTGCATCCCATTTTCATACATTACACTGCGAATATGCGCAAAGTGGTGCTGAACTTCGGTGACGCTTTTTGCGTTTTGCTTTGCTCATTTGGACGTTAGATATTCTGGATGCATGTCGCAATAGAGATTTTTTGGCTTAAATTTGAAATTCTTTTCATATTGCTTTTTTGCCGAAGTTCAAGAATCCATAACTTCGGCGTTTTCGACATCTCCAATGTGTTGAGAGACAAAAACTTCGGTGTTAAATTTAGAATTTTCATCCGCCTCTGGAATAGGACGACTAAATGCAAAAGTATTTTTTTGCTCTGGGCCACATGCAAAAGCAGAATCAGGCTTTTCCAATTTAATTTTAATCGGCGAAGGCGAATATCCACGTGCTCGACGAATCATTTGAATTGCATCGGTGCCGTCTGCATCAATAACGCGAACAACACTGTCATCATAACGCGCCAAAATCTCACGGTTATTACCAAGAAATGCATCAGCAACATCACCCAAAGCCTCAAAAGCAAGTTCATCGTTGGTAACGATTGGGTTGTCGTAGATGTTTCCAGACGTCATAACCAAAAACTTGCCACCAGCCTTAGCAAAATCATGCATAAGAATGTGCTGGACAGGCGTGTATGGAAGCATAACACCAAGTTCAGGCAAACCCATCGCAACATTATCTGCCAAAATTTCAGTATTCTTGGATTTTAAAAGAACAATCGGTCGAACAGAGCCCTCCAAAAGCTCTTGCTCAGTTTTATTGACTTTACAAATTTCTTTAACAGATTTTAAATTGGTCGCCATGATTGCAAAAGCTTTATTGCTTCGCATCTTTTTACTCCGAAGCCTCGCAACAGCTTTCTCGTTGGTCGCATCACAAGCAAGATGAAAGCCACCAAGACCTTTAATAGCTACAATTTTTCCATCCTTTAAATATTTCACACATTTGGAAAAAATTTCATCGGACTCTTCGCGATTAGACGCAAAAAAAAGCGACCCTAGTGGGTCGGCCCCCGCCCCCTGGGAACCAACCCGCTGTGATCGCTTAACGTTTTTAGCTTCTAACCAGCTGATTTGAGGTCCACAATCAAAACATGCATCAGGCTGAGCATGAAACCTCCTGTCAGCTGGATTGTGATATTCGTCATTGCAAACATCACACATTTTAAAGGTACGCATAGTAGTATAGCATCTATCGTAGGGTAATTTATCAATAATTGTAAAACGCGGCCCGCAATTCGTACAATTAATAAATGGGTAACGGTAACGCCTATCCTTTTTATCAAAAAGTTCCTTAACACAATCCTTGCAAGTGGCAATGTCTGGAGAAATTAAAGTCTCACCCGCCGAAGACCCAGCCTTCGAAGTTTTAACATCCTCCGAATGCTTAATCTCAAAAGATTTGTATCCTTCCAATGGAACTTCTTGCATTTCGATTTGCTCAACACGCGATGCAGCAGGAGCAGCGTTAGTAAGCGCAAGGCAAAATTCATCGACAAGTTTGTCCTCGCCTTCGGCGTGAATATGAACACCATCAGCAGAGTTATAAACCCAACCATTAATCAAGTGAAGCTTAGCTTGCCTATAAACAAAAGGTCTAAAGCCAACACCTTGAACTATGCCAGTTACATGTATTTTTAATGCAATAAGCATGTTTTTAAATTATAAACCATTAAATAATGGAAGAATCGAAGTATTGGTAAAGACAACGACAAATAATTATATCTGACAGCATAAACTTTTACTCGGATAATTTCACGCTAGGTTACGACTATTACTTGTTTTTTGCTTTTTTTAAATATTTATTACCCTTGTATTTTGAATCGTCAAAAGCCATAATAGGCAAAAAGAAAAAACTGCATAATATTAAACCAACACAAAAAGCATTACTTTTGCCAAATGCCTTACCAAGCTTTATTCAGGCAAATGCAGAAATGATTATTATAATTAGATCTAGTGCAAGTAATAAGCATACTGAAAATATAAGATTTCCATACATTCATATATATAGTATCTCATTAACAAAAAATATGTAAAATTCTTT
>JAZUHG010000051.1:0-6473 GCA_045641605.1 Phoenicibacter sp.
TAATAAATCCAATAGCAAGCTTGGTAGCATAAATTGGTACTGGACGCCCGAGATCTTGAATCAAATAAGGCAAACATCCAATATGATCTTCATGACCATGCGTGATTACAATAGCTCGTAGCTTCGCAGCGTTTTCTAAAACATAAGTATAATCAGGCAAAATAAGGTCAACACCTGGATGAGAGTCGCTTGGAAACATCATTCCAGCATCATCCAAGATCATCGTGTCCTTAGTCTCGAAAACAGTCATATTGTCGCCAATAGCATCAAGGCCACCCAAAGGAATAATGTTTAGTTTGGCATTTTTATCCTTTTGGACAGACCTTGGCTTCGGCTTTTGCTGTTTATTAGAAGGCTTGTAATTCCCTCGCGAAAGCTTGGGACGAACCTTGTTTACTTGAACATGTTTATACTTGCGGGTCTTATTAAAATTCTTCTTTTGTTTGTTGTTTTCTTTCTGCATTTAAACTCCGTTTTTTGTCTGTGCTTATCGTCTACGTTTGGCCCTTCCTTCGTATCCACCACCATCATTTTTATCGTGATCGTCAACAACCTCATAGCTTACACCGCCAGCCTCTGGCTTATCGATACGGTCAAGCGAAATCTTGCCGCCGCGGTCGATGTCGGTAATAACAACCTTAACTTCATCGCCAAGGTTTAATACATCTTCAACGCGATTGATGCGACCTTTAGCCATTTTGCTAATATGTAAAAGACCATCTTTACCAGGACGAAGGCGAACAAAAGCGCCGAAGTCCTTAATACCAACAACTTCGCCGTTATATTCCTCGCCAACCTCTGGGTCTTTAACAATACCCATAATCATGTCCTTAGCAGCGTCGCCATCTTTTTTCATGGCAGCAAAGATACGAGTTGTTCCGTCTTCGAGAATTTCAATCTCGGCACCAGTTTGCTCCTGAATGCTTCGGATCATCTCGCCACCTTTACCAATGACGTCACGAATTTTATCTTTGTCAATTTGGATAGTTTCAATCTTTGGAGTGTGCTCTTTCATCTCTTTACGAGGCTCAGCAATAGCCTCGAGCATATGACTTAAGATGAAGGCTCTACCCTCTTTAGCTTGAGTAAGCGCAGCACTTAGGATGTCAACGCTTAGACCCTTAGCTTTATTATCCATTTGAAGTGCGGTAATACCTTGCTCGGTGCCGCAAACCTTAAAGTCCATGTCGCCTAAGAAATCCTCAAGACCTTGGATGTCGGAAAGGATTACTACGTCATCGCCTTCCTTGATTAGGCCCATAGCAATACCTGATACAGGACGAGAGATTGGAACGCCTGCGTCCATTAATGCAAGAGTTGAGCCGCAAGTAGAAGCCATACTAGAAGAGCCGTTACTCTCCATGATTTCGCTAACTACACGAATAGCATATGGAAACTCTTCTTCGCTAGGCAAAACTGGAACAAGCGCTTTTTCTGCCAAAGCACCGTGACCTATCTCACGACGTTTAGGGCTGCCCATGCGACCAACCTCGCCAGTACAATATGGTGGGAAGTTGTAATGATGCATGTAGCGCTTTGTAGTTTGAGGGTCAATCGTGTCTAAGCGCTGGGCGTCACTTAACATACCTAAAGTGCAAATACTTAATGCCTGGGTTTGACCACGCTGGAAAAGACCAGAACCATGAACCCTCGGCAAGTAATTTGCAACAATATGAAGTGGACGAATCTCAGTTAAATCACGTCCATCAATACGCTTTTTGGTCTTAATAACCATGTCGCGCATAGAATGTTTTTCTAGGGTCTTAAGAGCAGCTGCAATATCTGCACCCCACTCTTCTTGTTCTTCTTCGCTAAATTCAGCAGTTACGCTTTCTTTTAGAGCAGAGATCTTTTCTTTTCTGCTATCGATGTCTGGGTCATTAACCGCAGCATCCATATCCCCTGCATGAGCATTAACAAGCTCATCAACCTTTGGATCGGCCTCGTGAATAGAGAATTCCATTTTCTCTGGGGCTACTCTATCTATGAATTTTTGTTGAGCATCGCAGAATTTACCAATAGCCTCTTGGGCAAATGTCATCGCCTCGAGCATTACGTCCTCGGGAACTTCTTTAGCAGAAGCTTCGACCATAGAAATATAGTCTTTTGTACCAGCAATTGTTAGTTCAAGATCGCTTGCTTCATCTTCCTCATAAGTAGGGTTAACAATAAATTCCTTAGTTTGAGGGTCGCGACCGATGCGAACACATGCGCTTGGTCCCTCATATGGAGCACCAGCTACCATCAATGCAGCTGAAGCACCCATAATTGAAATTGTATCAGGCGGATTCTCGCCATCGCAAACTAGAGAAGTTGCTACAACATGAACCTCCTGCTTAAAGCCATCAGGAAAACCTGTCCTAATTGGACGGTCGATCATTCTTGCAATTAAGGTAGCTTTATCCGATGGCTTTGCCTCGCGCTTTAACTACCCGCCACGGATCTTGTCTACAGAATACATTTTCTCAATAAAATCTACTGTTAATGGGAAGAAGTCGTAGTTTTTCTCTTCGGTAGATACGACACTTGTTACCAATACATTTGTGTCGCCTTGGGAAACTAAAACAGCACCAGATGTTTGCTTCGCTAATTCCCCAGTTTGAAGGCAATATTTTTTGCCATACAATTCAAATTCTTCAACAATTTTTTCCATTTTCTCCTCGTTTCGTTTTTAGTTCGTTTATTTACAAACTATTCAATTGTCAAAAAGCGGGAATTTCACCCGCTTGTTTTATACGTTATCGCGAATGCCGAGCTTCTTAATTAAAGCACGATATTGGTCAATGTCGCGGTTCTTGATGTATGTCAAAAGACCACGTCTTTTACCAATAAGCTTCATCAATCCAGTTCTTGAGTGATTGTCTTTTGGATGAGTTTTAAGATGCTCTGTAAGATTTGAAATGCGCTCAGATAAAATAGCTACCTGAACTTCGGCACTTCCTGAATCTTTGTCGCTTTTACCAAAATCTTTAATTAGCTTTTGGCTTGTTTCTTTTGTAATACTTAACTTGTCTGCCATAATATGTCTCCTTTTTGTGCATTTACCTGCACTCTTGGCCCCATAGGGCGTTTAATTTACCCAGAAACTAAGCTGGCAAGCAAAGGTTACTTGTCCCCCGAGTAACTGGGCGTCGTGACCATCGCACGACCAGCCACGTATTATAACAAAACACCAGTAAAATTACAACAATAATTAATATGGTGCAAATAGATTATTCGCGGATGTTGAGGGTTGTAGCAGGGTTGATATTGCGGATCTTGATAATGGTGTAGATAATGCCGGCAATAACATATATTAGAGATATTCCATATGCTTGAAGATAGACTTCAGGAATATGGATAAATGGGAAGTTTAACTGCGGAGATGCCATAGAACGCAATATTAAATCGGCCAAGAAATAACATGGCAAGGCAGCAAATATTGAAGCAATAATATATTGAAGCATATTTTCTCATGTAACCATTGTTCTAAATTTGAAGAGGCTGGTGCCCAAAGCAAGTAAGGTGCCGTACTCGAACCTTCGCTCGTTTAGAGACAATGCCACCATATTTATAACAATAATCAAACCAATGATAATTGACAAGAAAATTATTGCATAATATACGAGGTCGAGGGCTTGTTGATTGTCTGCCTTAACTAACTGTTGGTGATCTAAGAACTTCATGTATTTAAAGCCGTCCATATCAGCAATTTTCTTAAAAACCTCATCTTCATTTGCGCCATTAGCAAGTTTTATAAATGCTGCATTTATGTCTGGGTGTCCCATCCTTTTGGCTGTTTCAAAATTAATGTATTGCGAATAGTAAACATACTCACATGCAACAGAGTTGATCTTTACATCTTCGCCGTTTACTTTGATGTAATCTCCTACGGATAAGTTGAAATAATCCAGAATAAACTGCTCCATTACCATTCCGTCGCCAGAATAAACACGATTACCATTTATATCGTGTGGGACAACCAGTGTAGAATTGTCGTTAATTGCATTATATTGTAAGGTTAGGTCTTTGTCGTTGGCATAAAATCTATCGGTAAAAACAATACTTGGCTCTACGGTTTGGACCTCTTCAAGATTTTTAACTTCGTCGATGATTGAATCCTTGTCTAAATAAATTAATAAGTCATATTTAAGACGCGAACCAAAAGTGGCGTCGAACGAGGCCTCCTTCGAATGAATGCACGAAAGACCTGTAAAAGTAAGGATTAAGCAAGCCGAGAGACTCAAAGATAAAACGACTAATCGCCTCTTTCTTTTAAAAACCTTAGAAACAGAAATCTTGTTAAAGGGTTTCATTCTTTTAAATAACGGAGACTTAAATTTGTAAGGCTTTGTGGTGGTTGCCGAAGAACTGTAGGCCTCGCTTGGATCAATCTTAGCGATACCAGTAGAACTATTTACGCATGCGAGAACACCAAATATAAACATTATTGAAAGCATAACGACAGTCTTAATTGGCGCAGGCGTAATTCTGTTTGGGATAGAAAATACAGATTCGTATTCACTAATAACATAATTATTAAAGAAAGACGCAACTAAAATTCCAAGAGCAATTGAAATTAACATAATTAAGATAATGTAGAGAATATAAATTCTAATTACCTTTTGAGATGAATAGCCTAATGCCCTTAGCAGGCCAATCTTTCGTTTTTGGTTGTATATAGTTTGGTACAAGAACAACGAAGAGCAAATCAATAAAATAATAAATATAATGTATGGGAACAACTCGCATGCTTGACTTAGCGACGCAATATTAGACTCGAAGATGGTTTTGGCTTTTGACCTCTCATAAATCTCGGAAGATTTAACCTCGTCCCCCAACAGCTCCGAAGCCTTACTAATAGCTTCGTCTTTTTCTTCGATAGAAATACCGTCTTTAAACATAAAGCTTCTAGTATTTGAGTAGCCCGAAATTCCATAAAGGTCTTCAAAATCTTTGCGAGACATAAACAAGTTGCCGAAGTCCAGGTCTTCGGACCAATAAGTGTCATCGTAGCAACACGAGGAACTCTCGGGCGAGCTTACTACAGCAGAAATTTTTAAGTTTTTATAGCCATCGGGAAACTTTACATCCAGGTATTCCCCCGCATCTAAGCCTGCAGCGTCAGCGAAATACTTGGTTACTCATATTGAGTTTTCGCCTTCGGGAACATCGGAGGTATCATAAAAGTGATATTTGCGAAAGCCATTATCCTCGATAGTGAACAGTCTCATTTGCTTTTGGATGTCATTTCTAAGCCTAACCCTTGTATCAACAACCATTTGAGATTCAACTTTATCGACACCCTTAATTGAGGAATCTAGGCCTTCTACCTCGGTTTTTATTGGTTCTGTGACAATGTTGCCTTGACTCATGTTGTAGTCGCTCATAAAAGCATTTAACGAAGCGGTTATGGTCGAAGGGATGATTGTGCTCATGGTTATAAGAGCGGCGCCAAAGAAAAACAAAAACAAAAGGCCGAAGGAAAAACCTTTACTGCCTTTAAAGATAGAAAAACTTAATGTTAAGCTGTTTTTCATCAACCAGCCTATCTAATCACTAGATTCATAGCGTCCTTTGCAAAAGGCTGCCTATACTCTTCGACAATTTGGCCATTACTCATAAGAACGTAATGGTCTGCCAATGCGGCAAATTCTGGGTTGTGAGTAATCATAACCACTGGCACATTATGCTTTTTAACTAAGTCTTGCAAGATCCTCATCACCATCGCAGCGTTGTTTGTGTCAAGGGCACCAGTAGGTTCATCGCAAAGCAAAAGCCCTGGTTTTTTAACAAGCGCCCTGGCAATACAAACTCTTTGTTGCTCACCACCACTCATTTGGCCTGGGTAGTTATTTGCTTTATCTCCAAGACCCACCAGGTCAAGAACCTCTTTAGCAGTAAGCGGGTTTTTAACAAGCGAAGCTGCAACTTCGATGTTTTCTTTTGCAGTTAAATCTGAAATAAGGTTATATTGCTGGAAAATAAAGCCAACAGTTTCTTTCCTGTAATTTGTCGCTTTTGAACCACGAAACTTGGTTATGTCCTTACCGTCATAAAGCACTTGTCCGCTTTTTGGATGAAGCATTCCTCCAACGGCATTAAGCAACGAAGTCTTACCGCATCCACTAGTACCCAAAACAATGGTAAATTCGTCTTCGCAAATTTTTAGGTTGAGGCCATTAACAGCAACTGTTGAATGGTGGCCCGTGGAGTACTCGACAGTTAAATCCTTAATGTCCACCACAACATTGCGTGGTTCGAAACTATTATTGGTATCGGTCAGCTTCATTAAATTGCTAGCAAAGGAACTTAGGGCTGTAACCTCAACAACACTTAGCGGGCCTGTGTCTGGCTTGCCCGAACCATGCATGACAGCAAATCCAAAAACTTTGGTTCTATCTGTGCATAGAGGCACACATAAATCTTCTTCATCAACAAGAGGAGTTTGATCCTTTTGAAATATTTTCAATAGTTGGTCTCTGTATAGGGTA
>JAZUHG010000052.1:0-2217 GCA_045641605.1 Phoenicibacter sp.
CCAATCGAAGGAAAATTTAGTTGCTTGCTTAAAGAAACCATGATTAAGTCAAATTATTGTGGCAGCTATAATAGAGATTTGGTTTATAAGCCTTGGATGGATGATGAAGCGAAGGGTAAATGCGATGAAGCCTTGCGTATAAGCAATATAAAAGATTTAGGCAAAAAACAAACTGCAAAGCACGCAAATGATAGCAACGATTTTGATCTGGAAATAACAGCTAACGAAGGGCATTTTGATAATAAAAATAAAAAAGGATATATTATCGGAGAAGGCATCACTTCTCTATCCCTTGCAATGGCTATATACTTAAAAACAGGAGTTAACCCAACAGTCATATGCACTACCGAAACAGATGCTGACATTTTGCGAGGCAAGGATAAAAAGCTTTACTATGAAGATGACATTGAAAAGACAATAGCTGATGCCAATATCGTAATCGCCGACCCACTGTTTAAGCCAATATGCCCTGAAGGGGCTGAATTTATAGCATTACCAACCGAAAGCTTTTCTGGAAGAATATATAGAGATGAGATACCCAACCTTGCTGAAGGCTTTAAAAAATGGTTGAATAATCGCATTTAAATTGGCGAAATTATTTCATTGAACAAGACAAAATAATTGGCGAAATTATTTCATTAAACAAGGCAAAGTTTGCTAATGCATAAATACTATTTATGCAAAAATTACTTAGGCAAAATAAAATTATAAAAATTTGCTAAAAAAATATACTTAAGTTAAAAACTGCTAATGCAGAAAATATAAAGAAAAGAGGAATCTGACATGAAAGAAAAATTTTTCAAAATCATCTGCGTCTGCTTATGTCTGGTGATGGTATTATCACTTGCAGCATGCGGAAATTCTAACACGAAAGATGACAATGCAACAAATGGAACACACATGATTACAGACCACGAAGGCAACGAAGTAGCTGTACCAAACGAAATTAACAACATCGTAGTATGCGACATACTTCCACTGCCAAGCGTACTTAGCATCTTTTTTGATTCGGGATCTAAGATCGTAGGAATGTCTCCAGGCAGCATGTCTGCAGCAAAATCCGGACTACTTGGCGAGCTTTACCCAGAGCTACTAGATGCAAAAACAGATTTTATTAACGGCACTTCCGTTAATACCGAGGAGCTACTTAAACTAAACCCTGATATTGTATTTTATAGCACTCAGTCGCCAGAGCTTGGAGAACAGCTACGAAACGCTGGACTATGCGCTGTCGCAATATCCGCAAACAATTGGGGCTACAATGCTATCGAAACCCTGAACCAGTGGATTGCACTACTTAGCGAAATCTTCCCAGCAAACGATAAAAAGGACATCGATAAAGAATATTCCGAAAACATCGCAAGCATGGTAGCTGACAGAGTCAAAGACATTAAGGATGAAGACCGCGCAAAAGCATTTTTCTTGTACAAATATGACGATACAAACATTATGACCTCTGGCGCAAACTTCTTTGGCCAGTACTGGTGCGATGCAATAGGCGCTAAAAACGTGGCAAACGAAATGACAAACGACAATCAGGTTAAGGTAACCATGGAACAGATTTATAAATGGAACCCTGATTTGATATTTATAACAAACTTTACAACAGCATTGCCTGAGGATTTGTATAACAATTCGATTGGCGTAGATGACTGGAGCCCCGTAGATGCGGTGGCAAACAAAAATGTTCACAAGATGCCACTTGGTATGTACAGAAGCTATACCTGCGGCGTTGATACACCAATTACACTGTTGTGGTGTGCGAAAACAGCTTATCCGGAGAGGTTTAAGGATGTGGATATTACCGAAGAAGTAATTAAGTATTATAACGAGGTGTTTGGTATTGAGCTGAGTAAAGAACAGGCTGAGAAGATATTTGTGCCGGTTAAGGAAGCTGGGAATGGAATATTGGCGAATTAGTGAGGAATTTTTTAAATAGGAAGACAAACATGCACTTTATCAGAGATAAAGTGCATGTTTTTATTGTCTAACTATATATTATGTAAACTTGTTTGTTTTTAAGTTCCTCGTCACTACAAATCCACAAAAGCTCAGTAAATCAACAACAGTCGAAATATTTTTGGGTTCCTCGACAAGATGAATATAAATCTGAACTAACATCTCCAAAACCAAACACAAAAACGCGCCCTTGACCATTCCTCATAGTCAATCAGCGCGTATATATCTTTACTCTTTCATCAGCACAGCCCATATTCA
>JAZUHG010000053.1:0-3254 GCA_045641605.1 Phoenicibacter sp.
CCCTTTGGAAGCATTCCCTTAACAGCGAACTCAATAACACGCTCTGGATGCTTTTCCATAGCAAGTTCATAGCTTTCGGTCTTAAGACCACCTGGATGGCCACTGTGATGGACGTATTCCTTCTTCTCGGCCTTATTTCCAGTAAGCTTAACTTTAGAAGCATTGATAATAACAACATTGTCGCCTGTGTCAACATGAGGTGTATACTCAGGCTTATTCTTACCACGCAAAATGTTTGCTGTAAAAGTTGCAAGACGACCAAGAACTTGATCGGTTGCATCAATTAACAACCATTCGCGTTTTACTTCTTCGTTTTTCGCATAATATGTCTTCACTTCAATACCTCCTAAAACACCAAGGTAAACGCCATTTTTTCTAATTCAAAAATAGGCGCAAGGTGGTATTTTAACAAAAACTACCTGCTAATGCAAGAACTTTTTTTATTTTTAGGAAAATTCTTTTACTGTAAGATTTATCGTAAATTATACACTTTTAGCAGGTATTTTGGAACTAATTTATGAATATGCTACAATTTCGCTCATGGCTGAGACTAAAAAAAGTGAAAATATTAAAAACAAAGCTAAAGAAACTACCAAAAAAGCTAAGGAACAGCTTGATTCAATAATCGAAAAAAAACCCATCGATAACATCAAACTCTCCCTGCCTGCAAAGGTGTTTGCCGTTCTTTGTATTGTACAATGTGTAATAACCGCTCCCATTGCCTACAACTACATTATGGATTTTTTGACTAACCCAAAAAGTATATTAACGGCAAGCTCAATCATAATGCACATTGTATTTTTGGCTAGCCTTGTTGCAACCATAGGCCTTTTAATCGCTATTGGTGTAAACATGCTTCTTAATCGACGAAGAATCGCTGCAATTCTCTCTAACATCGCAGCTATCATGATTATTGTAGCTTCATTTACCGAGATTATGGTAAAGGGTCTAAGTCCAGAAATATACGTACAAATCATAACGATCATTTTACTTGTAGCCCTCAAAAGCTATATTGACCCAACACTATCGAAAGAACGTAAGGCACACAGACACGAACGTGATGAAAGCAACAAAAAAGAGCAAAAATCTGGGAGTCTCGGTTTTCACAAAGATGGGCGTCCGAAGCTCAACTTCTTTAATCTTTTTTGGCTCTTCTTCATTATGTGTATAGTTGGCTATGTTTGAGAAATCATTTGGCACATGACTGTCGATAACCCTGGCGTCTACGAAGAACGCGCAGGATTTCTCTTCGGGCCTTTTAGTCCAATTTATGGCTTTGGTGCTTGCATTATTACTACCATCTTGAATAAATTTACCAACAAAAATTTCATCATAATTTTCATCATTAGTGCACTTCTAGGTGGATTTTTCGAGTACTTTGTAAGCGTCTACTTAGAGGTTTGCTTTGGCATTCAGTCTTGAGATTACTCTCACCTACCATTCAACATTGATGGGCGTACGAGTTTGCGCTTCTT
This sequence comes from Phoenicibacter sp., assembly GCA_045641605.1. GTDB lineage: Bacteria > Actinomycetota > Coriobacteriia > Coriobacteriales > Eggerthellaceae > Equivita. The sequence goes on from JAZUHG010000053.1 coordinate 1,476, forward strand.
CATAATTTGGGGCGTGATTGGTGTTGTATGGATCAAGCTTCTTATCAAGCCGATGATCAAACTCATCAACAAAATTCCATGGAAGCTTCGCTACTCGCTTACCATCATTGGCACTGCTTTCATGTTAGTTAACATGGTGATGACTTTCAATGCGCTAGATTGCTGGTATGCTCGCAACGCGGGACGACCTCCGCAGACTCCGCTGGAGCAATTCTATGAGAAGAACTTCGATGATGATTTCATGCATCAACGTTTCGAAAACATGAAGATGAATCCCCAATCCGCAATCCGCGGAGCTGACAGTTCTAACTAAAGAGATTTTGTAATATACTTTTCTCAACGGCTTCGGGGGCAGCCCCTCGTGCATTCGCCCGCAAGCACTCGACCCTGCAGGGGTTTCGAAAAATATATTGCAAAATCTCTTACTTATGAGACGTATCTTTAATAGATTTAATTTGATCAATATCAAATTAAACACAATTTTTATTTAATGGCATCTACAAACCATTTTGTGATAGATGTTGGATGGGTGATTCCTGTTCCCACACATACTGCGAAAGCACCTGCTTCGAAGGCTGCTTTAGCGTCCTGCGGAGTGTGTACGCGTCCCTCGCAGAACACTGGGACGTCACCTGCTATTTTTTTCATCTCGGAAATCAATTCCAAATCTGGACCGTCACTCGGAGTGTCGCCTGGAAGATTTCCAGCAAGTGTTGTGGCAACTATGTCGCAACCTAAATCGATTGCAACGCGAGCGTCTTCGACGCTCGAACAATCAGCCATAATAAGAGTCTTTCCTTTGATGGCTTTGACAGTATCAGCAAATGTAGAGCCATCTGGGCGTGGGCGCGACGTTGCGTCGCAAGCGACGATGTCGCTACCTGCTTCTATGCACTTCAATGCGTGATTTACGCCTGGTGTAATGTAAACTTCGTCATGACCGGCTTTCCACAGACCGATAACTGGAACATCAACGCTCTGTTTTATTAATTCGATATCTCGAAGGCCTTGGCAACGGATGGCAGCTGCTCCGCCTTCAACAGCAGCCTGAGCTATCTGGGCCATAGTCTTTGGGTCGCGCATGGGTTCGCCAGGATAAGCCTGACAACTGACAATTAATCTTCCACGCAAATCTGCGATTAGCTTATTCATCTTCTTCCAATCTGTCTAATGCATATTCTGCAGCTCCAATAAGAGCAGCATTATCACCTAATTCTGCATTGCACAAATTCAAATTGGGTTTAATCTCACCAATAACTTCTTCATCAATTCCTTTATGTAAGGCATCTTCTCAAATCTTTCCAGACTTAATAACTGAACCTCCCAAAACAATTTTTTCGGGATCAAAGATAGATAAATAAGTTGCAATAACGCGACCGAGACATCTACCGGCTTTCTCAATTACAGCTACGGCATCCTTGTCGCCCTCGCTTGCAAGTTTTGATATCTCAGGACCTGACAACTTGTTTCCTGTGAGCGTCGCATAGCTCCGCTCGATGCCCGACCCCGAAGCTACCGCTTCGAGATGTCCAACCTTTCCGCATGTACAAGGCACATCGTGTCCAAGACTTACTTGGACATGACCAAGCTCTCCAGCGTAACCATGGCTTCCAAGCATTAACTTTCCATTAAGTACAGCACAGCCACCAATTCCTGTTCCGATTGCCAAAAGAATAAAATTGTCGCTATCGCGACCAGCACCCCAACGGAATTCTCCCATTGTGTGGGCTTGAACATCGTTTAAGGCATATGCAGGCACACCAATTTCCTTCGAAACAT
>JAZUHG010000054.1:0-5564 GCA_045641605.1 Phoenicibacter sp.
CAGAAATTATCTTTTCGAAGAGTTCGTTACTGTATTTTTTTATATCAGAAACTGAAATTAAAGCAGCAATTTCATCATCATCACTTACATCAATAATTACATCATTCTCTGACAGTGTATAATAAACTTCAGTATTACCTAAAGGTGTCGCTGTATCAAGAATAAGTTTTTTTACTGTGTATAAAGCAGAATCAACAATATCAAGATTACTATCAACAATATTAATATCAGGATTCGCCAGCAAATATAAAGCTGTATAAAATTCTGATCATTCTCCCCTATTAAAACTTAAATTACTCATATTGTTATGAAGCTACAACATCAATCATGCTTTTACCATATGCCTGAATTGCTGGAACAGCGACAGAATTACCAAGTTGTTTCATCGCTGCAGTTTTGCTTACTGGAAAAACAAATTCCTCGGGAAATCCCTGCATTCTTTTTCCTTCTTTAGGACTGATCCTACGTTCTTCGCCATCAACAATGTAACCGTCTCAATTACGCCTATCGTTAATTGGGGAACCTTTACCACCTACTCTTAATGTAAATCCAATATCTTTATTAACTGAAGACGCCTCAAAAACATCGCACATATTCATTTCTAAAGGAATAGGTGTTGGCTCAATAAATGTATCCTCAATGTCATTACGGATACCAATCATAAACAATCTTGGTCTGTGTTGTGGTAAACCATAATCAGAAGCTTTTACTACCTTAGAGTGCAATGTATAACCAAGTTCATCTATAACATTAGAAATAACTTGAAACGTTTTGCCATTATCATGATGCTTTAATCCACGAACATTTTCTAAGAAAATAGCCTTTGGTCTTTTAGCCTTAATGATAGAAGCCACATTAAAAAATAAAGTACCTCTGGTATCATCAAACCCCTTTTTAAAACCTGCTTGAGAAAATGGCTGACAAGGAAAACCAGCACATAAAACATCATGATCTGGTATCGAAGCTGGGTCTATCTTTGTGATATCACCAGCAAACAAATTCTCTTCATCGAAGATTTTTGGACTAATAGCTTTAAAGTTTTCTTTATAAGTTTTCCGACAATCCTCGTCTCACTCAGAAGCAAAAACACATTCACCTCCAAGTTCATGCATGGCTAAATGGAATCCGCCGATGCCAGCAAATAGGTCAATAAATTTAAATTTGGCTTTATCCATAAAACCTTCTTTCGTTATTTTCATAGTATATTAAACTTTCCGTTTGTCAAGATAAATTGTTTAAAAAATCCATCACTTCGGATAAATAATTAGCGCACGGTTTTTGGGTACGTAGGTGTCGTATTTGTGAATAGTTTTTATAACGAATGATAAGGAATAATCGCTGGTGATTATCAAAATTTAACCTTTTTTCGCGTTACGCCGTGCAAGTTAGCACCACTTTAGCACCACCACAAGCGTATAAAGAAGGTGGGGCCAGCGCGTGGTGGGGGTTGTGATGAAAACTTTCGGGGATTCTCATCAGTAATTTTATTTTATTTTATTTACGGAAACTAATGTAATCTAGTTGGTGAAGATTGCAAGGTGCGTAGAGGCGTGACAAAATGACAGGACGACTCTGCATAATTAGTAAATAAAATAAAATCTAATAATAAAAAGAATTCCCGCAGTTTTCAGCGCAACCCCCACCACGTGCTGGCGTCCCTGAGAGGAGTCGAACCTCCGACGCACGGTTTAGGAAACCGACGCTCTATCCACTGAGCTACAGGGACGCATTAAAACTAGAGAATGCTAAAAAACCTGCAGAAAAATGAAACAACTTGATTTAATACAGGAATATTTACATCCAAAATAAAATTTGAATCATTTGAACCAAGTGTTAATGTAACTGTAGTACCTCTAGAAACTCTGTTGCCAGAAACAGGGTTTTGTCCAACAACCTTGCTTCCAACTCCTGAAGTAGCTACATTTAATCCAGCCGACTGAAGTGTTGATTTAGCAGACTCGTAAGACTGTCCTACAACATTAGGAACTTCTACCATGTCTGAACCTTTACTTACAGTAATGGTTACAGTTGAGCCCTTGTCAGCTTTTTGACCCCCACCAGGGTTTTGCGACATTACAAAGCCTTGATCAACTCTGTCGCTGTATTCCCTATTGACTTTTACTGAAAAGCCTGCACCTTCTAATGCAGCTCTTGCATCGGCTTCGGAGTAATTTACAACATCAGGTACTTGACCAGATTCTTTACCCTTGGAAATAGTAATTTTAACTGTTGAATCCTTGGGTGCTTTTGTACCACCTTCAGGGTCTTGTTTGCATACTTTACCTGCTTCGATGTCTTTATCATAGGCATCTTCGGTTAGCTCGACTTTAAAGCCAGCACGCTCGAGAATGTCTGTAGCTTCGGTTCTTGACTTGTCTTTAACGTCTGGAACATTTGCCATTTCTGGTCCAAGAGAAACAACCAAATTGATCTTAGAACCATGTGTTGAGCGCATCCATGCCATTGGGTTTTGACTAATTACGTCATTTTCTCCCACGTTAGCATCATGTTTCATTTCTATATCGCCAACTTCATAGTTGAATTCCTCAATCATAGATTTCGCTTCATCAACATTTTTGCCAACACAATCTGGAACTTCTTTCAAAATGAGGAACCAAACAAGTAAAAATACAGCCAAAATACCAGCAATAATACCGAAAATTATGAGCTTTTTCTTGCGAGCAGCAGCCTTTTGCTCTGGAGTTTTTTCTGGTTTTTTAGGCTTGCCACCACGATTATCATCAGCTCGATAATTCTTTTGGGCACGTTGCTGAACTTCGTCGGGTGACATAACACCAGTTTTATCTGGAGAATCACCATAGGCAGCACCAGCCATTGCAGCACCCGCAGCCATTCCTGCAGCAGCACCACCAACACCTGCAATTACAGCAGTTTTGTCTGGACTTGAACCAAAGCGAACAGGACGTCCAGCAAGATAATCACCCAAAGCATTCTGCATATCACGAGCAGTCGTAAAGCGTTTCTCTGGGTTTTTATTCATAGCCATTCCAATGATCTTTTCAAGATCTGGATCGATATCTGACTTAATTGAACGAGGAGCTTGAGGCTTTTCGTTAACTTGTTTCATAGCAACAGAAACGGCGTCCTCGCCATCGAAAGGAAGCTGACCAGTAGCAGCTTCATACATTACACAACCTAATGAATAAATATCACTAGCTTGGGTTATATCCTTCCCCTGAGCTTGCTCTGGAGAAATATAGTGTGCAGTTCCTAGAACCGAAGAAGTGTGGTTTTTAACGGAGTTTTTAGCGCGAGCAATGCCGAAGTCCATGACTTTAACATTGCCATCAGGCTGAACCATGATATTTTGTGGCTTAATATCACGATGCATGATGTCTTGCGCATGAGCAGTTGAAAGAGCTTGGCAAACTTGATAGGCAATTTCGGCAACTTTACGTTGATTAATTGCACCCTTAGCTTTGATTGCAGATTTAAGATCTGAACCACGAACATACTCCATAACGATGAAGTAATCTTGGCCGTCTTGACCCCAATCATAGATGTTTACAATGTAAGGATTTTGCAAGTTTGCAGCGCTTGCTGCCTCTTGACGGAAGCGGTCTGTAAATTCTTTATCAGCCGCGTATTGTGGAAGCATAACTTTTACAGCTACAACACGCCCCAGAACTGTGTCTTCGGCGCGATAAACCTCTGCCATTCCCCCAGTTCCAATGCGTTCCGTGAGCTTGTATCGCCCACTAAAAACTCTTCCTATCATATCCGTTGCCACAATCTTCTCCTTTACTAGTCCTGCATTATAATATAAATTAACTTAAGCGCCCTTGTTTTTTTAGCGCTGTTTTCAAAACATTATTAGCTTTTGCCGGTGCATCGTGGCTATCTTCCAAAACAATCGCAATAACCACGCTTCCGCCCTTGCCATCGTTAGCGAAGCCGACAAACCAACTATCATCCCTGCCGCCGCCTTTTTCAGCAGTACCTGTTTTACCTGCGATGGTGATGCCAGAAATGCTTGCATCAACACCAGTCCCGCGCTTTACAACGCCTTCCAGGACAGTTGCGACACGCTTTGCAATCTCCGAAGACACAGGCCTGCAAAGCTCCGACACCTCCGAAGTATATGAAACCTCACCACTAGGGTTTTTGATTTGTTTGACGAGGTAAGGCTGGTTAACGACACCATTATTAGCGATGGCACATCCTACCAAAGCCATTTGCAAAACGCTGGTTTGAGGTCCAGCAGGGCTGTTATGCTCACCAACAGGTACACCTGCAGCTGCCCAGGCAGTTTCTCAAAGTGTCATCTCATCTGGGTCTGGCATCAAAGCTTGCGCCAATGGAATATCGAAGTTAATCTTCTTATTAAACATAAAGTTTTCTGAGCCCTTTACAAGCTTTTCAGAATCTAGCTTTTCACCAACTTGAGCAAAAGCAGTGTTTGAAGAAACTTCGGTAGCTCGCGACAAAGTAATGCGACCATAACCTGTCTTTTGATAATTGGTAACCTTACCACCACCAATGTCCATAGTGCCAGGAGCATCGAAGACATCATCTTCATTGCATGTACCATTAGCTAATGCAGTAGCCAAGGTAACAATCTTAAAGGTAGAACCAGGAGCATATAATGCCTGTGTAGCTCTATTAAACATAGCACTTGAATCCGAATTTTCGTTAGAAAGCAATGCTTCAATATCGTTGTTGTTATAAGTAGGTGCTGAAGCCAAAGCCTTCACGGCACCACTACCAGAATCGACAATTATACAAGCACCATTGCGTCCCTGCAAAGCACTTTCGGCAGCCTTTTGAACATCAGAATCAATCGTTAGCGTGACATCGTTTCCTTGTTCGGTCTTGCCCATCAAGTTATTCAAGACATCTTGCCAAGTGGCGAAGTTTTGCTCACCCTTTAAGGTGTCATTACAATGCGATTCAATCCCCGAAGTACCATAGCGTGTAGAAGCGTAACCAATTAGATGAGCCGCAAGGCTGTCTTGCGGGTAAACTCGCTTATAAGTTCCATCTTCTTGCTTCTCGCTTTTAGCAAGGACAGTCCCGTCTTCGGTTTCTATGTTACCTCGCTTATTGTATTGTTCCTTGATCAAAACATGGTTATTACCTGGCATATGCTTAATTTCATCAGCTTGGATAACCATAATATAAGTTAGATTTGCAACCAAAATTGCAAACAAAACACTAAAGACAATTAAAGTACCAGTCAAACGCTTGCCCAAGCTTACGCGGCCCAAAACTCCGTTGCTGAACAAGATCTCGTTGGCTTTGAGGTCATTTTCGATACCGGTCCCCTCATCACCACAACGAAGCAAAAAGCCCACAATAATAAAACTTGCAAGAAGCGAAGAACCACCCTGGCTGATAAAAGGCAAAGTCAAACCAGTTAAAGGAATAAGCTTTGTAACACCACCAACAATAATGAAGGCTTGCAAAACAATTGTAGTTGTAAGGCCAACCGCAACAAAAGAGCTAACATCATTTTTAGCTCTTGCGGCAGGTAAGAAACCTCGAATAGCGAAGCATAAGGAGAGCAACAAAACAGCTGCACCACCAAGAAGACCAAGCTCCTC
>JAZUHG010000055.1:0-12223 GCA_045641605.1 Phoenicibacter sp.
GATAGTCTTCTTGCCCTTCTTGGCATTGAACTGCATGTAGAGGTCGCTCTTCTCCATACCCTCCTGGAATGGAACATTGAAACGCATAGAAGCGCTGCCGCCATTCTTGTAAGAGATTACAGTGTTGTTTGCCTCAACCTTCTCGCCCTGGATAGTGAAGCTCTCGCTTGCTGCAGAACCGCCGTTCCACTTGAGAACTGGAATGCACTCAACTGTTGCCTTCTTCTTCATTACCTTAGAAGGAACGTTTACGCTGATAGTAGCAGGAACGTCGCCAGCCACATACTCGAGTGGAGTTGGTGTTACTGCAAAGTTGTCAGATGTTAGCTTAATCTTGCTGCTGCAGCCTGTGAGGACGAGTGCTGCTGCAGGCATGAGTAAATAGAAATTTTTCTTCATAGAAAGTTAATTAAAAAAATTATTGAATTATTTATAATGCATTATTGTAAAATTGCAACATGGCTGAAAAAAAACAAAATAAAAAGAAAAAATCAACAACTAAGAAGAAAGCTAATACTCCTAAGAAATCCACGAACCAAGCTAAACATTCTAGTAAAAACATTAAAAAGAAAACTGGTGTTGATCCTAAGAAAAAGAACGCCAGTAAGAAGTCTACTAATAATAAGAAGAAACAAAACAAATTTATTGCACTAAAAACCTCTGTTGTTGGCGCGGTAAAAAGTAAGCTACCAAAAAAGAAGCCTGAGCCAAAAACCGCAAAAGAAAAAAGAATGCAGCAACTTGAGAAGCTTAGGGCTGCAAAGAAACGCAACCGTATAATAAGAAATGCTGCAATTATTGCTGGTGGCGTATACGTTTTTGGTTGCATTTTGTTTAGCTTTGTTTGTTTCCCAAGAACCGTTGTTGCAGATACAGACCTTTCTTTCCATACAGAGAACTTCATGAAAGGTGCGCTAATTCCAAACTCTGGCGAATATGTTTTTAAGGCTGACGGCCTCGACTTCGAACTTGAAATTGATGGAAAAGCAATTGATTATAACTTTGATGTTGACCAAGTTGTTGCCAGGGTTATTGAGCTTAAAAACCCACTCCTTTGGCCATATGAAATTTTTGTTGTTCATGACTTTATGACCGAAAGCGTCGTAAGCTTTAATAGAGAAGCAGCTGCCGCCTTTGCTTCTCCTGCTGTCGAGGCGCATAACCAGACTTCCGAAAAACCACAAAATGCAGACTTTGTTATCGACAAAGAATCGAAAGACATTTGGATTAAAGACGAAGTAATTGGTAACACTCTAAATTACGATAAGGCCATGGCTTCGATACTTGGCTACATAGGTTCTGGTAGAAGGCATCTTGAATGTGGCGAAAACGAGCAAGATTTACCTACATTGTATTCTGATGATGACCGTTGCGAAGGTGCTGTCGAGCAAGCCAACATTTTAATTCAGTCTTTAATTAATCTAAATATGTCAACAGCGAAGGTTGCAACCTTGGACTTTAAGACCTGGTGTGACTGGTTGCAGCTTAAGGACGGCTATGTTGCTGGTCTTAACGACGATAAGCTTAACCCTTGAATTGCCCAGCTAGCTGACCAGTGTGACACCTTGGGAAAGACGCGTCACTTCACAACTCCTTATGGAAAGGCTTGTACTGTTTCCGGTGGCGATAATATTGGTTGGCAAATTGACCAAGCCGCTTTGGCCACTGCTATCAACCAGCAGGCTCCGAAGGGAGAGACCGCAAACTTAAGTGTTCCATGCTCTTCGCAATTAAATGGTTATGCAGGCCCTGGCCAGAGGGATTGAGGCGCTAGATATATTGACGTTGATCTTAGTCAGCAAACTGCAAGAATGTATGATGACTCTGGCAACCTGGTATGGCAAAGCGCCATTGTATCTGGTAAGCCAGGAGAAAATACCCCAACGGGTGTTTATACAATTAAAGCTAAAAAGAGCCCCACAATATTAATTGGTGCACCTGATCCTGTTACAGGGGAGCCAAGTTATCGCTCCGAAGTTCAGTACTGGATGGGTTTTGTAGGTGATATGGTTGGCTTGCATGATGCGCCTTGGCAGTCTCAATTTGGGGGTAGTTGATGGATTGAACATGGAAGCCACGGCTGTGTCAATCTTCCAACTGGTGCTGCTGGAACTTTATATGGCATCTGCCATGCTGGGGACATTGTTGTTTGTCACAACTAGTTTATGCAATGCTCCTCAAAATATTCAGATTTAATAGAATACTTAAACGAAGGAAAAATTTGTTTATTTGAAACAGATACCGTTGTTGGTATTGGATGCAAAATACTAAACGAGAGCAAAACAAATTCGAACGTTGAGCGAATCTTTGATATAAAAAAGAGAAATAACTCTAAAGCTCTACCATGATTAATTTCATCAAAAGGAATGCTTGATGAATGAGCAATAAAAATTCCTAAATATGCAATAAATTATATTGAAGAAGAGTGGCCAGGGGCAACAACCCTTGTTTTCGAAGTTAATGATAGACTTCCAGAAGGCTTGGGTGTAAACACGAAGAAAGACCAGCACACAGTTGCTTTTAGGATCCCTGCTTGCGAAGAGATTATCAATGCAATTGACTATATTGGTTGCCCAATTGCTTGTACATCGGCAAACATAAGCAACCAAAAACCAATCAAGACTTTAGACAAAGTTCCAAAAAGCATTTTAGAGCAAGTTGATTTTGTTTATGAAAAGAAGCAAAAGCCAAGCGGCCAACCAAGCAAGATTATTTCTTGTATTGAAGATGAAGCCAAAATTATTCGTTAATTTATCTTACTAACTTAGACCCTCTTATAATATAATATGACCTGTTATGAGTATTTTTAATAAAAACAAAGGTGGTGGCAGAAAAAAGCCTACTACCGGGTTTAGCGAACTTAACCGCAGAACCTACGAAGCCAGCCAAACTGGCAGAACCGGAAAAGTTGACCCCTCAAATACTTTTGGATATGCTGGCAACCCCAACGTAGAGCAAAAATCTGCTCCAAGGCGGCCAGAAAGTGCGGGTGATTATACTCGTCGCGGTCAACAACAACGTTACGCTCAAGCAAGAAAGCAAAATGACAAGAAGCGCCGTCGTAAGAAGGCATTAATTATTGCTGGCTCTATCCTTGGTGGCTTGATTGTTATTGCGGCCATCGTCTTCGGGATTATTAGCTGCAGGCTAAATGCTGGAATGGGCAACATTGGCCTTACTCCTACCAGTCTGGATAAGCCCTTTTATATGGTGCTAATGGGTGTCGATTCTTCTGACGAGCGTAAAGCTCAAAGTGGTGGCGATGACGGGGATTACCGTTCAGACAGCATTATTCTTGCACGCATCGCTGCAGACGAAAAGAAGGTTACCCTTATGTCGCTTCACAGAGATATTGAAATTGACATGGGTGAATATGGTACACAGAAGTTAAATGCCGCGCATTCGCTAGGGGGGCCAGAGCTTGTAATTAAAACTGTTTCTAAACTTGCTGGCGTCGACATTAACCATTATGCAGAGATAAACTTTGATGGTTTTAAGACTGCTGTAAATAGTTTGGGTGGTGTTGACGTTAATGTGCCAATTGAGATTAATGATGAGCTGGCTGGTGGCCACGTTCCTGCTGGGCAGCAGCATTTGGATGGCGATCAAGCTCTAATTTTGTGCCGCGCGCGCCATGCCTTCGATGCCTATGGCGATGGTGATAAATATCGCGCCGCAAACCAGAGGGTTGTGCTTTCGGCAATTGCACAAAAAGCTTTGTCTTCGGACATTTTGACCATTGCTCAAACGGTTACTGATCTTTCGGAATACATTAAGACAGACCTTGGTTTAAACGATATGATTGGTTTAGCTCAACTTATGATGGATATCAATCCAGACAAAGATGTCTACACTGCCATGACACCTACCGAAGGCGTTTACCACGATGGCGGTTGGTACGAAGAGCTTGATACAGACAAGTGGAAAGAAATGATGAAGCGTATGGACAAGGGCTTGCCTCCTGAGGAAGAGACCTACATCGACCCAGCTACTGGCACCATTATGAGCAGTGCTGGCCGTGGTGATTGGGAAGGCAAAGTTGTTGTTTGGAACGGTTCTGGCGTTACAGGCGCAGCTGCAAAGGCTGCGGGCCGAATCGTTGCGCTTGGATTTACTGCCGAAACCGGTAATGCTGACTCTTCGGACTTTTCACGCACGCTTATCATTTATAAAGACGAAGACAAGGAAGATGCCGCCGAAGCCATCGCCGATAAACTCGGTTGTGGCAAGGTCCAAGAAGACAACGGCAAATATAACTTTGACGGCGATATCCTCGTTATTATTGGACTTGATTTTGATTAAAGGAGAATTATGGATTACGCGAAAGAGTCACTTAAAAAACATGCTGAGTGAAAGGGCAAAATTAGCACCGAGCTTAAGTGCCCTTTGGAGAATGCGACTGATTTGTCGCTGGCTTATACGCCTGGTGTTGCTGAGCCCTGTCTTGCTATTAAAGAAGATGTTGAGCAAAGCTACAATTTAACAATGCGTGGCAACCTTTGTGCTGTCATTACTGATGGTAGTGCTGTTTTGGGCCTCGGAAATATTGGTCCAGAAGCTGGTATGCCTGTTATGGAAGGTAAGTGTGCGTTGTTTAAGAAGTTTGCTGGCGTTGACGCAATTCCAATTTGTGTTAAATCGCAAGACCCCGATGAAGTTGCTCATGTAGTTTATATGATTTCCGGTAGTTTTGGAGGCGTAAACCTCGAAGACATCTCTGCGCCTCGTTGTTTTGAGATTGAGCGTAAGTGCAAGGAACTTTGTGACATTCCAATTTTCCATGATGATCAACATGGTACAGCAATTGTTGTTTTGGCTGGTTTGATCAATGCTTTAAAGGTAGTTGATAAAAAAGCTGAGGATTGCAAAGTTGTAACTTGTGGTGCTGGTGCTGCTGCAACAGCTATTGTTAAACTTCTTTTGAGCTACGGCTTTAAAAACGTAACAATGTGTGACAGCAAAGGTGTAATTCATAAAGATCGCGATGATCTAAATTGGATCAAAAAGGAAATGGCCGAAGTAACAAACCCAGAAGGCATTACTGGTACTTTGGCAGATGCTATGGTTGGAGCAGATATATTCATTGGAAGCAGTGCACCAAATACTGTAAGCAAAGAAATGGTTGCAAGTATGGCTGACAAGTCAATCGTTTATGCTTGTGCTAATCCAACACCTGAGATTTTCCCAGATGATGCTAAAGAAGCTGGAGCTTATGTAATGGCAACTGGCCGCTCTGACTTCCCTAACCAGGTCAACAATGTTTTAGCATTCCCTGGAATTTTCCGCGGAACTTTTGATGTTCACGCTAGTGATATCAACGAAGAAATGAAGATGGCCGCCGCAAAAGCAATTGCAGGTATGGTCAGCGAAGACGAACTTGGTCCAGATTGCATTATTCCTTCGCCATTTGCAGAAGGCGTTGGCGAGGTTGTTGCTAAGGCTGTTGCCGAAGCCGCAATTGCATCTGGTGTTGCAAAAAAACAATAAAAGGAAAGAAGGCAAATTATGGCAGCGACGATTTCAAGAGGGGTTCGCGCTCCAATAATCAGAGAAGGCGATGATATCGTCAAAATTACTTGTGACAGCGTTATGGCTGCATGCAAAGAAGATGGCTTTGAGCTGGGTGATAAGGATGTTGTTTGTGTAACAGAGAGTGTTGTAGCCCGTGCCGCTAAAAATTATTGTTCAACCGACGACATTGCAACCGATGTTAAAAATAAGCTTGGGGGTGAAACTGTTGGCGTTGTTTTTCCAATTTTTAGTCGCAACAGGTTTGCGATTTGTCTTCGTGGAATTGCCCGTGGTGCAAAGAAAGTTGTCATCCAAATGGGTTACCCAAGTGATGAAGTTGGCAACCACCTAATTACCGAAGACCAGCTGGATGACAGCGACGTTAACCCATACAGTGACGTTCTAACTGCCGACGAGTTTCACGAGAAGTTTGGCGACGTTAAGCATGAGTTCACCGGTGTTGACTACCTTGACTATTATAAAGAGCTTGTTGAAGAAGAAGGTGCCGAAGCCGAGGTTATTCTCGCTAACAGGCCTGAGGCAATTCTCGATTACACCAAAAATGTAATTGTTTGTGATACTCACAGCCGTGACCGCAATGCTCGTCGCATAAAAAAGGCTGGTGGAGAAAAAGTTTACACAATGGCCCAAATTATGAATGAGCCAGTTAACGGAAGTGGATTTAATTCTAAATATGGCTTGCTTGGTTCAAACAAAGCTACCGAAGACACAGTTAAGCTCTTCCCAGAAAATGCCCAAGAAGTTGCCGAAGCCATTTCGGCCGAACTCTCTAAGCAAACAGGTAAACAAATCGAAGCCATGGTTTATGGCGATGGAGCATTTAAGGATCCTGTTGGCAAAATTTGGGAACTTGCCGATCCAGTTGTTTCACCTGGTCATACTGCAGGTTTGAAGGGCTTACCAAATGAGCTAAAACTTAAATATTTGGCAGACAACGACTTCGCTGATTTGAGTGGTGAAGAGCTTCAAGATGCTGTCAAAAAAGCAATTAAAGAAAAAGAAAGCGATCTTAAGGGTAACATGGCTTCGCAAGGAACCACTCCGCGACAAATTACCGATTTAATTGGTTCGCTTTGTGACCTTACTAGCGGTAGCGGAGACAAGGGCACCCCTATCATCGTTGTTCAAAATTACTTCAAGAACTATTCGATGTAGGGGATTGTGAGACTCACTTCAATTCCAAAATATAAAATTTATCTGAACAAAAATGCTGTTCAAGATAGGCATATTTATCGTTTTGTGAAGCGCGTGTTTGGAAGTGTGATGTCGTTTGTTGTGCTTATTTTAATCATTCCTTTTTTCGCTATTATAGCAATCAAAATTAAAGCTTTTGATAAAGGTCAAGTAATTTATAAGCAAACACGTATTGGCTTAAATGAAAAGCCTTTTACTTTATATAAGTTTCGCACTATGCATGAAGGTGCAGATGAGATTCTTTACAAATATGAAAGAAATAATCAAATTAAAGGTGCGATGTTTAAGCTTCAAGAAGACCCTCGCATCACCCCATTTGGCCGCTTTCTCCGAAGGCACAGCTTTGATGAGTTGCCACAGTTAGTCAATGTTTTAAAGGGCAACATGTATTTAATTGGCCCCAGGCCCCCTATTCCAGAGGAAGTTGAAAAATATACAGAATACGACAAACAGCGCCTATATGTTAAACCAGGCTGTTCAGGACTTTGGCAAGTTACTTTTCGTAACGAGATTGATTTTTCCGATATGGTCCAGCAAGACCTTTACTATATCAATCATTCTAATATCTTTTGGGACCTTCGTCTAATCTTTAGAACTGTCAGAGTCATGATTTGACCAAACGGCATGTATACAACAAAATAATGCTTTGCTAAATTTTTTAAGGATAGCGCAATATGACTTCAAAAAAGATAAATATACTTAATGTTATTCCGTCTTATGATTATAATGGAGGTATTCAGAGTTATGTTTACGGTTTGCTCAAAGGTTTAGATAAGACAATGTTTAATTTAGACGTCTTAGCCTTTAGCTGAAAGACCGAAGACTCAGAGTTTGAACAAAAATTTAAAAAATGCAGAATAAGAACATTTACTATTACTGACCCAAATAAAAATTTCTTTCAATTTTATAGAGATATTAAGGAGCACCTTAAACTAAACAGCTACGATATTATTCATGTACACCCTTTAGGGGTCGCGGTATTTTTTTTGTGGCTTGCAAAAAAAAACAATATAAATATTCGAATTTTTCATGCTCATGAAACTAAGCTGTCTGACAAAATTTCCCATCGAATTAGAAATTTGATACCCGTTGCTATTTGTAGGAAATTAGCTACCTGTTTTCTTGCAAATTCTAAAGCGTCAGGGAAGGCTATTTTTAAATCTAAAGACTACTTCGTTGTGCATCCAGCTATAAATAGCGAATACTTTCAATTTAATAATATTGATAGAGCTGCAATAAGAGAGAGTTTAAATATTGAAAAATCATTTTTTGTTGTTGGTGCAGTAGGTAGATTTTGTAACCAGAAGAATTTTGAGTTTGTAATTAAAGTTTTTAAGAGGTTTCATTCACAAAATAATAAATCTGTACTTGTAATATGAGGAAGTGGAGAATTAAAATCAAAATACGATCGCTTAATTGAGAAATTAGATATAAAAGACAACGTTATTTTCCCGGGAGTCTCTAAGAAAATTAATAAATGTTATTCTGCTTGCGATGCTTTCGTTTTGCCATCGAGATATGAAGGCTTAGGTCTTGTTGCTGTGGAGGCGCAACTTAATGGGCTTTATACTATAGCATCAAACAAAATTCCTAAGGACTGCAGTATTGGGCTTTGTGAGTTTTTGCCACTGAATATAAGACAATGAAGTAAGGCCTTAGAAAAAATTAATATTAGAAATAAATATCATGAAAAGATAGACAAAGTCGCATTTGATGAAAAAACGAACACACGAGCTCTTGAAAAAATTTACTTGTCTTTAGTTGAACTATTTAAGGATAAGAATATAGTATAATTAAAGTGGAGTCATTATGGCATTTATAGATATATTAAAATTATGTAGAAAGCATATTGCAACGATCATTTTATTGCCTTTGCTTAGCTGCGTAATAAGTGTCGTTGTTTGCTGGGGTTTTTTGCCAGACGAATATTCAAGTAGCAAACAAATATATGTTTTATCAAGCCAAGATAAATATAATTACAATCCTGGTACAAACTATTCCAATGAGCAATCTGAGCTAAATTATGGAATAAACTTTAGTCAACAATTATGTAATGATGTTGCTGAACTTGTTAAGAGCAGCAAAATTAGGGATGCAGTTGCCTCTGAAGTTCATGTCGATTCGTTAGACGACTTTAAAATTGCAGTTGAATCATCAGAGAAGAACAGAGTAATTACTATGACAGTTACAACCACTGACCCTCAAATGTCTGCAAAAACTGTTGAGTCTTTGGCGAACAAAACTGCAGAATTAAGCAAGCAAGTAACAGATGCTGAAAGCGTTAATATTATAGACGAAACAAAAGTTCCTAAATCTCCAAGTGGTCCTCCTAGAGTACTAATTACTTGCGTTGTCGCGCTTGTTGCTTTGTTTATTGCATTAATTTGGATTCTTATAAGGGACGTTTTAGACACCACTATTAAAGGCCGTGAAGATCTAGTGAAAATTATTAGATACCCTTTGCTTGTTACTAATCCTAAGGTAAAAATTTAAAGAGGTAAGCTTGAGCAAAAAGAAACAAAAACATTTATTTTCTAAGATCGTAAATAACGAAGAGCTCATATCTTGTGGCTATAAACTAGTAGCCAATATTAAATTTAGAGGTGTTAACAATCACTTAAAAGTCATTTCGGTTATTTCAGCAAGCAAAAATGATGGTAAGTCTACAGTTGCAATTCAATTAGCTAACGCACTTGCTCTTAGCAATTATAATACATTACTTATCGATTCCGATCTTCACCATAAATCTATATCGAGGTCTTTTTCCGGTTTAAGAAAAGCTAATTTGTTTGATGTGATAGAAGGTAAAGCAAAAATTGAGGAAGCTATAAACCCAACTGAGGTTGATAAATTATATTTTCTTGACTGTGCTAATGGAATAATTAGTAATCCTGAAATGCTTGCATCAAATAGATTTGTTTCGTTGTTTGAAATTTTGAAAAACAACTTTGATTATATCATTATTGATACTCCTCCTATTTTAGCATGCGTTGACGGCATTTTATTAAGCCAGTTAAGCGATGGTGCCGTTGTAGTTTTTCGTCAATATAAAACTAAGGTTGACGAAGTAAAACAGGTTTCTGAGCAACTTGAAATTTCCGACGTTAAAGTAGTTGGATGTATCCTTAACTTCGGAGATAGATCAGAATATAAATACTACTAATATGTGGTTTTATTGACTAATAACGGCAATCTCTTCAATTTTTATAGGCATTGCATCAGCTTGTTTTTTTTCTCAACAGCGTAAGAAATCTTTATATGTTTTAGGTGTTATTTTTGTTATTTTTTCGTTGACATTGTTCTGTGCCGTAGCAGCGTTCAGAGACCCATACTTAGTTGGCACTGATACTAAATTGTATGGAATAAGAGATTTCATTGACGCAAGAGACTTGTCCCTTGAAACATTTTCTACCCTTCCTTCATTAAATAGATATTCGTTGCCTCAAAAAATTATTATTTGGGTGATTTCACACTTTTCTAAAAATTTTTTCGTATACCTTTTTATCTATGAGCTCTTAGTGTCGGGCCCATTTATCATTGTAATATTATTGTATTTGAAAAAAAGTGCTTGATTAGGAGTAGTTGTTTATGGCTTGATGATATATCCAAGCACCTTTAATGCAATGAGACAGTATCAGGCAGAGGCTTTTTGTCTAGTTTCTGTTTTCCTTTTAATGAAGGATAAGCCAATTAAATCGTTGGTGTTTTTTGGTGCTGGATTAGCATTTCATACTTCGGCTTTGGTAATGATACCTATATTCCCAATATATTATTATTTAAAATGGAATGATAAAATTGGATTTAAAAATATTAACTTAAAATGTTTTGTAATAGTTGCTTGCGCTGCAATATTCTGCACATTCTTTTCAAAACCCATATTTCAATTTCTTTTTTCTCATAGTGAAGCATATAGAGCTTACGTTAACGAAACGCAAGCAACTGGATTTGCTTTAAACTTGTTTTTTATTTTGTTTTTTGCCTTATTTACTGTTTTGTTTTTGCTTTTTAAAGCAAAAAAGAAGGTTGTTAATCATGAGATATATTTTTTGTTAGTTTTATGCCTAATTGGCGTTTTAGCTTTTTCTTTAGGGTATAGATTTAAGTGATTGTTTAGATTAGGCTATTATTACTTTGCGGTATTTGTTATATTTTTTCCAAAGCTTATTGACAGTATTGATGATAGGCATGAGGTTATTTTAATGAGTGTTTTAGTAACTGTATTTTTGCTGTCGTATTCTTATTTCAATTTTGATTATAGACAACATGATAATGTCGTACCATATGTATTTTCTGACAACATTAATATAATTTTGTAAACATGAAAGAGCACACAATTAACATATGTATACCTTATTATAATAATTCTAAATATTTTAAAGAGACTCTTGATTCAATAGTTAATCAAAATTATAAAAAATGAAAGCTCTGAATTTTTGACGATGGCTCCTCCCCTGAAGAAAGAAAATTTCTCAAAGATCTTATTAAGAATAATAAGATTAATGCCGAAGTTAGTTTTAATGAACATGTTGGTGTTTATTTAGCTAGATTATGATTGCTAAAATCAATTTGTAGTGGCTATATTGTTTTTATGGATGCCGACGACAAGTTTATCAGAAACGATGCCTTGGCTTTGATTAACAAGAAGATAAACTCTGATAAGTGTGACATTATCATTTATAACTATTCATATAACAAGCAAGGAATAATTAAGTTTAATGATAAATATAGAAGCATTAATGAAGTTATTGGAATAACACTTTGCGGAAACGAACAAAACTCACTTTGCAACAAAGCAATAAATTCAACATTAATTAAGGATATCGATTTCCCCATGGCTAACAACGTTCTCATAGCCGAAGATAGGCTTATGTTTTTATATATTTTAAAACAAGCTAAAAGTGTATGTTACATTGACCTGGTCTTATACTTATATAGGAAAAATAATAAATCTATATCTAATTTATTGCTTGATAAAGAAAGGCTACAATGCCAAATTAATGTTGAAAGAATAATCAAGGACATATATAAGGGCAATCCCAAAACTAAGTATAGTTTTGAATCATACTATTTTGAGCATATTCTTTATCCACATTTATGATACAACTATAAGAATTATAAAGACAAAGCTAAAAGAATGTTTGCCTATAATGAGGCAAATAAATTCACAAAAGGTCAATTTAAACATTTTAATATTAAAGAAATAAAAACAGCTCATCGCAAAATTTGTCTTTATTTATTATGAAAGCAAAAATATAATTTACTGGATCTAAGCCTTAGTTTTGTTGACAGCCTAAAGAAGAGGATGACTTAAAAATGGAGCCTTTAATTTCAATAATTATTCCGGTATATAATTGTGAAGAATATTTAGAACGTTGTGTTAATTCAATTATTGGTCAGACGTATAAAAACATTGAAATTTTGCTTGTAAATGATGGCAGTTCTGATGCTTCAGGACTGATTTGTAATCAGCTTCAAAAGAAAGACAATAGAATAAAGG
>JAZUHG010000056.1:0-6799 GCA_045641605.1 Phoenicibacter sp.
TGGAGATATTCCTATAGTAATGAATGCAACCCTGTAATCATCATCAACCTGGTCTGTACCACCTTGTCTTGAACACATACCCAATACTACTTGTTCAAAACCTTGATCATTTCCGTCTCATGCCCCAGCACATGTACAAGCTAAAGGACAAAAATGTTGAGCGAAGTGTTCGTAATTGTCGCCATCCATGCCACTATAGTCGAATACCTTTTGTGGATAAGTCGAGCCCTTCTTCCAATGATATAAATCTCCGTCCATTAAAATATAAGGGTCATTTCCCTTTCCATTCATATATACCGCTTGTGCACAAATTGGATTTCAAGCATAATTCTTTTCGTAATTGCATTTAAGCGAATAATCATGAACGCTCATATTTTTAAGTGGAGGATTGGTTGAGCTACTATAACTATCGTAGCATTGATTAACAAAGCTAAACAATCCAAAATCTTCGGAAATTATATTACCTTTATCATCTTTTTTCTCAATAAGATCGTATCTAGCCATCTTTAAATCATTTGTATGACTTGTACTTATTAATTTATCATCACTACCACCCTCAAAATGAAAGCTAGCACCTCCAATTATGATTGCGTCAGCACCGTGTTTCCATAGTCTTGCAACTGCAAAATTTGCAATATTGACAGTGTCCGCAGTTTTGGTACCTTCGTCATAATTTCCAACATAGGCACCATAATAGGTATCCCCATTTAAGAAACTTCCGTTATTTTTGCCTTGACAAATAGCTAAATATGGAATATTTAAACGTCAATCATATTGTTTTGCATGATCAGATTTATAAAATTCTAGTGAAGAAAGTGCAGCGACATCATCAACACCATCGCCATCAAAGTCTCCTGTCTTTAAGATAAGATGCAAAGAGCCTTTACCTGCAGCTTGATGATCCGTACTGTCGTAAATTTTTTTCATATCATCTACCCCACCTGCAGCGTAAGCTTTATTTAATAAGCTAAAGCTAGAATCTTTGCTTGCTTGATTAATAGAAGGCTTTCCATCCGGACCATCAGAAATGGCTCATTCGGTTATGCCATAATCGCTACTGTTGCAATCGCCAAAATAAGTGACGACGCTATCTCTGTGATCACCATTGTAATCTCCAGCAGTTATAGACATATAGGGCTCTAGATCCCCATAGAATGAAGTACCGTCTTTATCCGCCCATGATAAATTACCTATAGTTTTTGAGTCGGATCATTTATTGTCTCTTGCGTTATAAACTCACAACCGTACTTGCTTGTTTCCATTGTCTCATATAAAACCAATTACTGCTATATGATCTTTTTGAGGAAAGTCTGGAGAAGGACTAAACGCAACTGTCTGGATTGCATCAGTCCACATAATATCACTAGGAATTTTACTTTCAGCAGCTTTGTCATCGCTTTTAAAAGCACCACCAAATTTTCCTGTTGCCCCGGGAGTATAATCTCCATACATACTACAAATTTCATTAATATCGTCTTTATTATAATGCTGCAAGCTAAAAACTTCATTTTGCTCCATGAGCATAAAAGCTTCATCTTCTTTATTTCCATATGGATCTTCATTTTCTAATGTAAACCAATCGTCATAACCATGTGCAGAAGGGTCTAATAATAACTCCATGTCATTATTAGTTTCCTCAATATCTCCGCCAGTACCACCACCAGTATCTCCATCGCCTTCGCTTTCATCTGGAATTTTTTCGCCTGGGTTAGCAGGGCTATATGAATGCATAGCATAGGCTTTTTTGCCTGGAATAAAGGCACATCCAAAGACCAAAACAACCGATATAAAACAAGCGAAAATTTTGAATAGTACGCTGCCCTTTTTGAAATACCTAGACATAATTCTCCAATCCTCTCGAACTATGAATTAATAGCATCTTTAAGATTTTTTTATTATATACTTTTTCCTTGATGGAGGGTAAAAAATAATGAAAAAATTTGTTGGTTTTACACTATTTTCTTTACTTTCGGTGCTACTGGGATTTATTAGCGGCGCCATTGTTTGAGCAATACTTAAAATCATTAATGTTTTAACTGAGTGCATTTGAGAGGTCGCACCAGAATACATAAATATTCACCCGCTCATATATAACTTAATTATTTGTTGCGCTGGGGCCATCGCCATTTATTTATTGACGAAAAAATTTGGTGAACTCCCGCAACTTACTGAAGAAGTTTTCGATGTGATAAACAAAAAAGGTGGCTACCCTTACAATAATTTGGGAATTTGTGTTGTTGCTGCAATTATTCCTTTAATTTGTGGTGGTACTTTGGGCCCCGAAGCTGGCCTTGTTGGAATTATTGCTGGACTTTGTTGTTGGGTTGGCGACAATCTAAAATATAGAAAAGAAAAGCTTCAAACCCTGGCAGAAACTGGTTTTAGCATTGCTCTGGGCATTGTTTTTATGACCCCTTTAGCTGGTATTGTTGCGAGTCTTGAGCCAAATAACAAAAAAGAAAAATATGGCAAAAAGCTAAAGCAAAAAGCTGGAAGGATTTTTATATATTGTGTTGGCGTTGCTGGTGGATTTTTAGCCTTCATCCTTTTGGGTAACATTTGGGATATGTTTTTCCCAGGCTTCGGAAGCGGAGGAATCCCTCGTTTTACAAAAGACTTTAGCTTTGATCCGATGCTTTTGCTATGAGCCTTGGCGCTTATTCCTCTTGGGATCATAACGGGTGCTTTATCTGATGGGATAAGCAAGGTCTTTATAAAACTTCGCACTTTGTTCAAGAAAAATAGGTTTGCCCCGCTAATGATAGCTGCTGTAACCCTTGCTGTAATTGGTTTCTTCTTCCCAGATGCAATGTTTTCTGGCGAGCATCAACTTGGAGCAGTAATAACCAATTACCAGGCATATGGACTGCCGAACCTTATAATTGTTGGTCTTTTAAAGCTTATATTGGTTTATATGTGCATTAATTTTGGATGAAGAGGTGGTTCGATCTTCCCTCTAATAACCGGGACGGCCTTTATTGCATTTGCATTTGCGCTTATAGTGGGAATTAACGGAAACTTCGCGGCGGCTGTTTGCATAGCTTCGGCCTTCGCATTCACAAACCGCAAGCCTGTTATGGTAACAGCACTATTTATGCTTTGTTTCCCCCCAACCTACATTCCTTTGATTTTTGTTAGCGCTTTTATCTCAGCGAAATTAGGCGACCATATCGAAAATAAGCTTAGCCATTAATGCGATGAATACGACAATCATCACTGGGCGAACGATTTTAATGCCCTTCTTAATGAATAGCTTTGAGCCAATATAATTACCGATGACCTGGCAAATTCCTGCTGCGAGCGCTAGCAAAAGAATCACCTTACCATTGATCAAAAAAACAACGAAGGCAGCAACGTTGCTTGCAAGGTTAGTTACCTTCGATAAGCCATTTGCGCTTTCTAAATTTTGATGCGCCAACAAATTCAAAAGGATAATCAAGAAGGTTCCGGTTCCGGGCCCATAAAAACCATCGTAAGCACCAATAAAAAAAGCAAGAGCCGAAGCAATTGTGGTTGTCTTTAGATACGAAAACTCTTTTCTCTTTTTGCTTAGGCCCTTAGAACTAAGAGTAAAAATTGCTGTAATTGGAAGCAAAACTATAATTACTATTTGCAAGACATCAGGTTCAATAAACAATGCAAGATTTGTACCACAAGCAGAACCAATTAGCGCAAAAGCCATGCATGGAATGGCAATCTTCCACTTTACAAAGCCCTCTTTAATATAGTTAAAACACGCAGTGGCAGTTCCTAAAAACGAAGCAGCTTTGTTGGTTCCCATGGCTAAGTGAGGTGGAAGTCCTGCGACTAAATATGATGGAAGGGTTATGAGACCACCGCCACCGGCGATGGAATCGATAAAGCCCCCTAAAAATGTCAATGGGCAAACTATTAAAAATGTCCAAAAACTTATATCACCCAAAATATTAAGACTCTACAACCACTTCGCCGTTATCTTTGACAGAAATTTTCATGTCATCCTTAACATAGTCAAGGAATTCCTTACCTAAAGAATCAACAACAGGCATTGTTATATCATCAAGCCAAACATCAGCCAAAACAGCTCCCGCTGCTGCAAGCGAATCAATAGGTTCGCTAAATAACATACAAGCAGGTTGACGGTTCATAGAGCATGCACAATACAATACCAATCCGCCAGTAGTAGAACCAATAGTTTGAGGCAAGCATAATGCCTTGCCCGCCATTGGCTTATTGAATAAATCTTTATTTCCTTGATCGCCGCATTTTGCAGTTTTATCTCCAAATTGCAATGCATTTTGAAAGGAGGCTAAAGTATTTAATCCAGCGTGCGAAACCAAAGCATCAGCAGTAATTTGACCTTTTGCAACAACACGGCCTTTAAAAGTTTTGCTAGCCATTATTTACCTCCTTTAACTAATTGCTCAAGTATTTCGTCATCTGTATAAAATCTTGCTGTTGTATATGTGCGAAGTTTGTTGCTCGAAGTAATAACGGCCTTCTTCTTAGAAAGCGGATTATTCATATACATAAGCGGACAAATATAAGACAAAATTACTCCGAAGCCTGTTAGCTTTTTGTAATCTTCAGTCTTTTTGAATTCCTTCAAAACACCAGGAGCAGCAGTAAATACTGTTGGGACCTGAACTTTGGAATTTCCATTTTCTGCAAGACCTTTTTCAAGCTTAGCAGTCCAATCATGTAATTGTTCTTGACTGAAATGAGGACAACCCATAAAGCAAAGTTTAGGTTTAGCCGTCTCATTTTTCCACATGATTGGATAGTTCTTGTAAGTGTCTTCCAATACCTTATCATCAATTACGAATGTCTTGTAACCCTCTGCTAAAAGTTTGTCGCCTTGCTCTTTTGCTTCTGGAGTTAAGCCATCTATATGATACAAACCAACAGCTCCGTTCGAAGCAGTGGCAGCACCAAAATCTTTTAGATAAGTCTTAGCTTTATCGTTAAGTTCATTGCCAATTCATTTATCAAGACCAACAATGTATGGAACATCTTCCATAACCTTCATGCCAACTGCCGAACCCAATAGCTGAGCTTCAGGCTTTTTGGTAGTTTTAATCTCGATTTTCCATGTAGCTTTTCGACCCTCATCAGTCAAAAGACCGAAGTATGGAACATAACCAACAATGCTTCCCATAATATCAATAATTCCACTGTTCCTGTTACAACGAGCACCCAAAACAGAGTTTGCATAAACTACAGCGCTCGATTCGGCCCAAGACAATATTTCACCCTTTTTAGGAGTATTACCAACTTCGTCCATATAGCAAGTGCATGTAAATGCTTCTTCATCTTTAAGACCAAGCTTGCGAAGTTGATCCTCATAATCGTCCTGTTTTGAATACATAAACTTTTTAGAAACGATTTTCTCAAGAAAACCAGCTGGAACATTATCATCGATAGGTCTTGGGTCAACACTAAAATCTTGCGAAGACTTCTCACCCGCATCGATAATCCTGTCCAAAAGTTCATAAACAGCACCAAGTGCCTTAAGACCAAATGACGTAACCAAATGGTTATACTTACTGGTAATAGGCACCATTTTTTCGGCACCAAAAAGCTCACCATACTTAACCATGGTATCCATGACTTTTGCCATGGTTTCGCCTTTAGAACCCCCTAAAATATCTTTTTGCTCTTTAGTTAATTGCATCTAAACCCCCTTAGATTTCCATGGCAACTTCGTAAGCACGCCAAATAGCATGACGAAGGTTACCAATATGGTCGCAGTCGCCTACAAGATAAACGTTTTTCTTCTTGCCGTCGGCAATTGGGGTTGGAATATATCCAGCAGAAGAAATTACGCTATCGCATTTAATATCAACCATGCTTCCATCTTTTTGTTTACATTTAATGCTTCCGTCATTGACTTCGGCAAGTGTTGTTTCTAGATAAACAGGCACTTTATTAAGTGCAAACCACTCGCGCAAGTATGAAGAGTTTGCCAAGCAAACACCTTTTTGTTTGATAAGGTCATCGAGCATTTCTACAATGGTTACTTTCTTTCCTTGCAATGCAAGCTCGTAGGCAATTTCAGAACCAGTCAAACCGCCACCGACAACTACAACGTTATCGCCAACTTTTTTCTCGCCACGAAGATACTCGCAAGCTTCAACCATCTTTTCGTAACCCTTAACCATCTTCAACTGTCTTGGTGTAGAACCAGTCGCTACAATAACTGGGTCATTGCCGAATTGATCAAGAGCATCTTGCTTAATTTCGGTCTTAAACTTGACTTCAATACCAGCCTTTTTAACCTCACGAATATACCAAGCTAATAAATCACGAAGCTTACCCTTATAACTTTCAGCCGAAGCAGGAATAAAAGTACCACCAAGTTTATCGGTCTTTTCATAAATAATTGGAGTGTGACCCTTTTGCTTCAAACGAAGAGCAGCTTCCATGCCACCAATTCCGCCACCAATAACATGAACTGTCTTTGGCTTGTTTGTTTTTTCAATATGATGTTTGTCTCATGCCATAGTTTCGGCATTAACAGCGCAACGTGCCAAGTGCAAACTATCTTCTAAAGTTTGATCGTTTGGAACACCTTTGTAATGACACATATTAAAACATCCGTTATGACATAAAATGCAAGGACGAATATCATCCTTTTGATCATTCATAAGTTTAGTGATCCATTCTTGATCAGATAAGAAATTACGTGCAAAGCCTGCACCATCAAGCTTGCCTTCTTTAATGCTTTCAGCTGCAACTTCTGGATCCATACGTCCTGCACAAACAAGAGGTTTATCTGTAAACTTCTTTAAGTGCTCAATATCTTTCAAGTTGCAATTTT
>JAZUHG010000057.1:0-9524 GCA_045641605.1 Phoenicibacter sp.
TATATTCCAACTAGCGACAACCCTGTTGTGCTAGTTAATTATCGGAGTCGAAGTGATTACAATCTTGGACTTACCATTGGTGTTGGGAATGTTAATACTAACATATTTATGCCTTTATCGCCTCACTGCTATATTATAACCCAGGTTGGTGCCTCTCGTAAAAAGACAGAATTATTTACCCCCACTTGAGACTTAAATAGATTTTTTAAAAAATTAATAGTTGAAAATTCACGACAGTATATTATTTCGTGTAAAAACGATTATGAAATAGACAATATGAAGCCATCTGTAATTGACAAATCAATATTTGATGAAATCAAAAAACAGGAAAAGACATGAAACGATATACAGAATCAAGTTGAATAATAAAAATTGCTTGTTCACAAAAGTAGCAGATGAATTTGTCCACTTTTTGTCCACTTTTTGGGGTTTTTAGTGTTTTTTGAATCGAAGATTATTTCAATTCTTTATGTCTACCAGGTAATTGAGTGGTGGACCGGCGGGGTTTCGAACCCCGGACCTTCGGATTAAGAGTCCGCTGCTCTACCAGCTGAGCTACCGGTCCATCATAAGAGCAAGAGATATTATAGTCAAGAGTGTAAATTTTGCAAGAATTATTTGCTTTTACTTGCAAATTCTCGCTTATTTTAAAATCAAATATGTATAATAGCGATATCGTCATTTTTATACAAAAGGGAGCAAAGTAATGCAAAAAATTAACTTCGATGAGACTTTATCTGCTTTAAAATCTAACGATACTGAAGTTTATGAGCTTACAAACAAGGAGCTTGAACGTCAAAAAAATACTATCGATCTTATTGCATCCGAGAATTTCACCTATGCCGAAGCCATGGAGGTTGCTGGTAGCGTTTTAACCAATAAATATGCGGAAGGCTACCCAGGCAAGCGTTATTATGGTGGATGTGAGGTTGTCGACGAAGTTGAGGAACTTGCTATAAGCCGTGCTTGCCAGCTCTTCGGAGCGAAGCATGCCAATGTTCAACCACATAGTGGTAGCAGTGCTAACTTTGCAGTCTATACCGCACTTTGCGATGCGGGCGATACCATTATGGGTATGACCTTGGATTGTGGCGGACATTTGACACATGGTGCTCCTGTAAGTTTTAGTGGTAAATACTTTAATTCTGTAAGTTATACCTTGGACCCAGAGACTGAGCTTTTGAATTACGATGCAATTTTGGAGCAGGCTAAGAAAGTCAAGCCGAAGTTGATTGTTGCTGGGTACTCTACTTATCCAAGATTTATTGATTTTGCAAAATTTAGAGAGATTGCCGATGAGGTAGGCGCTCTTTTGATGGTTGATACTGCTCATATTGCCGGCCTTATTGCTGGTGGAGTTTATCCTTCGCCGATTGAGTATGCAGATGTTGTTACTGGTACCACACATAAGACTCTTCGTGGACCTCGATCTGGAATGATTTTATGCAACAGTGATGAGATTGCTAAAAAGGTTGATAAGGCTGTTTTCCCTGGATGCCAAGGTGGTCCGCTTATGCACATCATTGCTTCTAAGGCAATTTGTTTCAAACATGCGATGAGTGATGACTTCAAAACCTACGTCAAAAACGTAGTTGATAATACAGCTGCTATGGCCAAAGCAATAGAGGAGGGTGGTCTTCGTCTTGTAAGTGGCGGAACAGACAACCATATTTGTTTAATCGATTGTCAGGCTGCCAATGTTTCGGGTGCCGAAGTCGAAGCCGCATGCGATAAGGCTAATATTGTCCTTAATAAGAACTCTATTCCTTTTGACAAGACTTCGCCGAATGTTTGCAGTGGAATTCGTATTGGCGCTGCCCCTATAACTACCAGGGGATTTAACAAGGATGATTGTTATAAAGTTGCGCAACAGATTGCAAAAATTGCGTTTAACGTAAATGATGAAAATTTAATTTCGCAGACTCGTGAGATGACGAAGAGTTTTTGTGAAAAATATCCTTTATACGAATAATTTTTCTTGCATATAGCTTGACTAAAAGTTATAATGCTCGCTTGCAACGGTGGGTGTGGCCTAGTTGGCTAAGGCGCAAGATTGTGGCTCTTGAGATCGCGAGTTCAAATCTCGTCACCCACCCCAGTTAAAATTTCGGGGTCGGATGCATATAAAATGCCTCCGACCCCAAGTATTTTCTGGTGCAATAGTAAATAATTTAGATATAATGGGCTTAAGTGCGGGCGTGGCGGAATTGGCAGACGCGGCGGTTTTAGGTGCCGTTGAGGCAACTCGTGAAGGTTCAAGTCCTTTCGCCCGTACCAACTATTTTAGGAGGTCAAGCAAATGAATATGGGTATATTTTATGCAGTTTTAATTTTTGTTGGAGTTTGCGTTGGAATTGCACTAGCTTGGTTTTTGATTGAGCTTGTCATCACTCTTCGTAAATCCCGAAAAAAAATTGATGAAGTCCATAAGCAACTTACGCCTACTATTGAAAATATAGAACAGATTACAACTAAGATTCAACCTGCAATTGATAAGGTTGATCCTTTAATCGAGCGTGTTTCTTTAACTATTGACGCTGCTAACTTAGAATTAATGAGGGTTGACCAAATTATGGAAAATGTTAATGTTATCTCCGAAAGCGCAGCAAACGCTACAACAGCTGTTAGTAACATTGCAAGCGCTCCTGCAGAATTGGTTAACAAGGCAAGCAACAAGCTTTTAGGCTTTATCGGAAAAGGGAAGAACAACAGCTTTGTTGGTCAGCTTGATGAAGGCGATAACATCGATAAGATTGTTGGCCTTTCCGATAAACAAACAAAAAAGTTTGGTCGTAGGGTTGTTAAGACCGACGAACAAACTAACCCTTATGTTTCATTTAAGTAGAAGGAGGTCTCATGAGTTCCACTGCTAAGTGAGGAAAGAGAGCATTAATTTGTGCAACAATTCTTGGCTTATGCGGGATTGTTGTTTTACTTACTATGCTTTTTGGTGTTTTATCAACACCAATTTCAATTATTATCTGGACCGTTGTTTTTGTCTTTTTGCTTCGAGGCATTGTAAATACTCTGGAGAAAAAAGGTCTTAACAGAGTTCTGGGTACAATTATTGCTTATTTAATAATGATATTGGTTGTTGCACTTGTCTTGTGGTTCATGTTTTCGCCTGCATTTGGTTTCGCCGAGCAGGTAAAAGACATGATTAGCAATATTCCAAAATACGTTGCGATTGTAACTGATTGAGCTAAAAATATGTATGCCCAATATGGACATTTCTTAAAAGACCAAAGAGTTCAAAACTGGGTTAATGATGTTACAGCATCCCTTAGTGCTATGGGTGGAAGTTTAGCCCAAGTAAGTGCCAATGGAGTTATTGCTGTTGGTGGTTTCTTCGGCTCGACTTTTATGGCTTTGGGTATTGCTCTTGTAGTTGCTTTTTGGATTCTTGTTGAGCTACCTGCTATTGGTCGCGAAACAAACAAATTAATTCCAAAGAAGTTTTCGGTAGATGCAAAAATGTGGCAGGTGTCTTGCACTCATGTTATGGCAGGATTTATTAAGGGCACGTTCTTACAATGCTTTATTATTGGATTTTTATCTGGTATTTTATTCTGGATTATGGAAGCTCCAAACTGTGGCGCCCTTGGATGCATCGTGGGTGTTTTAAACATCATCCCAATTTTCGGCCCAATTTTAGGTTCGATAGTTGCATTTGTGGGCGGCATCTTTAACAGTGTTTTGCTTGCTGTTGTTGGCTTGGTTGTTGTTTCTGCAATTCAAGGTTTTGTTTATACTTTCATTTCACCAAAGATCATGTCAACCTCTTGTAACATTCACCCTGTATTAACTTTACTATGCTTAACAGCTGGTGGAGCTTTTGGTGGAGTTATGAGTGGCCCTGTTGGTTCTTTAGTTGGAATGCTTTTGGCAATTCCATTTGTTGCTGTGTTCAAATCACTTTTTGTCTATTACTATGAGAAGGGCACTGGCATTTGCCTTGTTGCCGAAGACGGGTTCTTATTCAAGGGTAAGCCTTACAAGAAGAATGAGACTCATCCTTTGTTTGATGCTCTTGAGGTTAAACCTGGCGAGGAGCTTAAAGTACTTGATAAAGCTTCTTTTGATAAGGTTAAAAAAGAGTGCAAAGTGCAAAATAAAAAGACAACTAAAAAGAAGTAGAATGCTGGGTTTTAATGAAGTTTATGACCACAGCTGAAATACGATCTAAGTTTTTAAAGTACTTCGAAGACAAGGGCTGCAAGGTTATGCCTTCGTCTTCGCTGATTCCAGACGACCCTTCACTTCTACTAACAAGTGCAGGCATGGTTCAATTCAAGCCTTATTTTTTACAACAAAAGAAGCTGTCGAAGGAATTCATTGGTACTGCAACTGTTCAAAAGTGCGTTCGCACAAACGATATTGACATCATTGGAACAACCGGTAGGCACCTAACTTTCTTTGAAATGTTGGGTAACTTTAGCTTCGGTGAATATTTCAAGAAGGAAATGTGCGAGTGAGCTTTGGATTTTTCTGTGAATGTCATGGGCATGCCAATCGACAAACTCTACTTTAGCGTTTTTAAGGACGATGATGAGTCTATCGAGATCTGGAAGAAGCTCGGCATTGATGAGAGTCATATTGTTAAGCTTGGCGAAGAGGATAACTTCTGGCGTGCAGGTCCAACAGGACCTTGCGGACCTTGTTCCGAGCTTTATTTTGACCAGGGCGAAGAGTTTGGTTGCGGTAAGAAAGATTGTGCCCCAGGTTGTGATTGTGACCGTTACATTGAGTTTTGGAACTTGGTATTTACTCAATACGATGGTCAAGAAGACGGCACATTAGTGCCACTTCCGAAAAAAAACATCGATACAGGCATGGGCCTTGAGCGTATGGCTGCTTTGATGCAGGGTGTGGGCTCGAACTATGAAACTGACATCATGAAGAGTCTTGTTGAAGTTGGTGAGAAGCTCTTCGGTGTTAAATACGGCAAAGATAAAAAAACTGACATGAGCCTTCGCATTATTGCGGATCATTCGCGCGCGATTACTTTCATGATTGCAGATGGTATTTTGCCAGGCAACGAAGGTCGCGAGTATGTGCTTCGTCGTTTGCTTCGTCGCTGTGTTATGAAGGCTTATTTGTTAGGTTATAAGGGAGTTTTCCTCGAGAAATATATAGACCAAGTTATTAAGCTCATGGGTGAGGCTTATCCAGAGCTTGAAGATAACGTTAAGCTTATTAAGCGCGTTGTTCTTTCCGAGGAGGAGCGCTTTGGTCAAACTCTTGAGCAAGGTGCTGCATTTTTGGATGAGTTTTTGAAAGGTGCTGATAAAAAGAAACCTCTTCCTGGCGAGAGAGCCTTTAAGCTTCACGATACTTATGGTTTCCCAATTGAGGTTACCAAAGAAATCGTTGAAGAGCAGGGCTTTAAGCTTGATGAAAAAGGCTTTGAGAAGTGCATGAGTCAGCAAGTTGAGCGTGCGCGTGCTGCAAATGCCGAAGATGCCGATGCCGCTTGGGAGCTTCAATCTAGCTTGGCAGGCGAGATTCTTGCTAAAAATGGTCCAACACAATTTGTTGGTTATGATTCTTTGGAATGTAAGTCAAAAATTATTGCAATTGTAAAAGACGGCAAGCAAGTTAAGAGCTTAAAAAATGGTGATGCTGGTAGCATCGTTGTTGATAAGACTCCTTTCTATGGTGAGATGGGTGGTCAAGTAGGCGATACCGGATACATCAGTAATACAGACAAAAACGAAGCCGAGGTTCTGGACACAATTATTCCAGAAAGCGGACTTGTAGCTCATAAAGTAAAAGTTGTTGGCGGAAGTCTAAAAGTAGGCGATGCTGTTGACTTGGAAGTTGACGCCATTAGACGTTCAAGAATCCAGCGTAACCACACTGCAACTCATATTTTGCATTGGGCTTTGCGTGAGGTTTTGGGCGAGCATGTTAACCAAGCTGGTTCGTATGTTGCACCAGAGAGACTTCGCTTCGACTTCACTCATTTTGAAGCTGTTAGTGCTGAAGATTTGAAAAAGGTTGAAAAGCTTGCTAACGATCAAATTATGCGTGCTGTTGAGGTTGGTACCTATGAAACCAGCCTTAAGGATGCTCGTAAGAAGGGTGTTACGGCTCTTTTTGGAGAGAAGTATGGCGAGGAAGTTCGCGTTGTGGAAGTTGGCGAATTTAGCAAGGAACTTTGCGGTGGCTGCCATGTCAAAAACACTTCCGAGATTGGTTTTGTAAAAATTGTTGGTGAGTCTTCGGTAGGTTCAAATGCTAGACGCATCGAGGCTTGTACCAGCTATGATGCGTATGATTACGTAAACGGCTTGATTGATGAGTTCGATAATGTTGCTAAAATTTTGAAGAGCCCATATAACCAAGTTGCACAAAATGTTCAAAAGGCTGTTGATAGCATTCGTGAGTTTAAGAAGGAACTTAAGTTTTCTCAAAGTAGTCAGTCAACAGCATTACGTAAGGAAGTTTTTGACGAGGTTATTCAAACCAAAGCAGGCTTTAAACTTCTAATTGTTGACGTTGAGGATCTTGGTCGTTATGACATTAAAAACTACTGGGATGTTATTGCCGATCACTTAGGAGATAATTGTGCTGCTGTTGTAGGTGGTACGAAGAGCGGTAAAGCTTTGCTTTTGGCTGCTGGAACTTCGAATGCTGTTAAGGCCGGCTTTAACGCAGTTGACGTTATTAAGAAAATTTCACCTAGCATAAATGGTGGTGGCGGTGGCCAAGATAGAATGGCGCAAGCTGGAGGCTCCAAGCCCGAAGGCATAGCCGAAGCCCTGGACGCTGCCGCTAAATTACTCAAATAAAATCATGAATGTATTAGCTTTGGACATAGGAGATGCTCGAGTTGGTGTCGCCTCTGGTTGCGTTAGCAACCAAATTGCATCGCCACTAAAAGTTATTAGTTTAGGTGACGTATTGAATAAGTCTAAAGAATTTCAACTTATTTTAGAAGATTATATGCCTGAGAAATTTATTGTTGGCTTGCCGAAGTCATTAAGTGGCGAAGAGAATGATCAGGCCAAGCATGTAAAAGATATTGCGGATGAAATCTCGCTTCTTT
Organism: Phoenicibacter sp.; assembly: GCA_045641605.1. Classification (GTDB taxonomy): domain Bacteria; phylum Actinomycetota; class Coriobacteriia; order Coriobacteriales; family Eggerthellaceae; genus Equivita. Next base: position 7,052 of record JAZUHG010000057.1, read on the forward strand.
ATGGTTTGCCTATTGAATATGTTGATGAGCGCCTAAGTTCAAGTGAGGCTAAGGCCATCCTTCGTGAGCAAGGCTTGAGTGAAAAGGAAATGCGAGGCAAAGTTGATAGTGTTGCGGCTTCGATATTTTTGGAGACATGACTAAAAGCACAAAAAAAATAGCGGTTATTGATGGTAATTCATGGACGCATCGCGCTTATCATGCGGTGCCCCCTGTGATGAAGCTTGCTGACGGGACTCCCACAAATGCAGTGCATGGATTTATGAATATGTTTATGAGCTTTTACGACAAGGCTCAGCCAGATGCTGTAATTTGCGCATTTGATGCAGGCATTCCTCAATTTAGGTTGGAGGCGGTCGAACAATATAAGGCTCAGCGCAAGCCGATGGACAATGAGCTTCGTGTCCAATTCCCAATCATCGAAGAGATGCTTGAAAGTATGAATATTCCTGTTGTGAAGGTCGAAGGCTGGGAAGGTGATGATGTTTTGGGCACCATTGCTGATAAGTGTGAGAAGCTTGGCTTTGAGACCTTGCTTGTTACGGGCGATAAGGATGCCAACCAACTTGCAACTGACCTGACTAAGATTGTTAACATGAAAAAGGGCGTTAGCGAAGTTGCTATTTTGGGTCCTGCCGAGGTTAAAGAAAAATACGGAATTGACGTCAGTCAATTCATAGACTACCTTGCTTTGATGGGGGACTCTTCCGATAACATACCAGGGGTTCCAGGAATCGGGCCTAAGAGTGCGTGTGAATTGCTTCAACAATTCGAAACTTTAGAGGGAATATACGATAATTTGGACAAACTAAAAGGAAAGAAGTTAGAAAATTTAAGAGACAATAAAGACGCTGCTTATGTTAGTCGCACAGCTGCAACAATCTCTAAGGAAGTTCCAATCGATATTGACCTGGAGAACATTGCTTTTCCAAACTTCGATCAAGACACAGTAAGTGAGACTTTCTTAAAATACAGGATGCGTTCTGCGCTGACTTCTGTCCTTAAGTTGATTGGAGTTGAGCCTGAGGAGCAAAGTGACGAAGCCACGGTCAAGACTCAGGTGCCAAGCGCTCCAAAAAAAGAAGAATCTAAAGTCCAATTGCAAGAGACCAAATTGGTCTTCGAAAATTATGTTAGCGGCGAAGTCGCTTGCGACCTAGCAAAAAAGCTAATCAAAGATAATTTTGCAATAGCTATTTCACATAAACAAGAAGAAGCAGTTCAAACGTCTCTTTTTGATAGCGACGAAGTCGCAAAATATCCTGCTTATAAGAATTTATTATTGGGAATCTCAAATAACAAAGAAACCGCAATCCTTTGCGGCGATGCCGCAGTTGAGGCTTTGGTTGATATTTCAAAGCTTGGTTGTGAGGTAGTAGCAGAAAATGCTAAGGCAATTTATGAGATCCTTTTTGATGAGTTTATTAATGCTGATGAGTTGCATAAGTTAAATTTCTACGATGTTAGCTTGGCGGCGTATTTACTAAATTCATCAAAGAGCGAATATTCATCGATAGATGCATGGCAGCAGTCGTTCGGCAACTTGTTGCCGACACTTGATGCAAATCTTGATGAAGGCGAAAAGAAGACTGATGAATCCTTTATTGAGAAGAAGAATAATAATTTGAAGTTGAGACTTGCACGCCGCGCTGCGGCCTCATTCGCTTTGCCAGCTTATCTTGATAAGCTTTTGAAGGAAAATAACGCTGATAAAATATATAGAGAAATTGAACTTCCTCTAACAAAGGTACTTGTAGAGATGCAAGTTACAGGGGCGAAGATAGACCGTGCTTTGCTTGAGAAGCTAAGTGTTAAAACTGCTAAATTGCTTGACCATTTAAAGAGCGAGATTATTGAATCAGCGGGCGAAGAGTTCAATATCGATTCTCCAAAACAATTGAGTCACATTTTGTTTGAAGTTTTGGGACTCCCAGCCAAGAAGAAAACAAAGACTGGTTTTTCAACTGATGCAGAGGTTTTGGCCGATTTATCGGCCATCCATGAACTGCCTGGAAAAATCATCGAATACCGCGAATACGCAAAACTAAAATCTACATACATCGATGCACTCCCAGCCTTGGCGGATGACAAAGACATTGTTCACACAACTTACAATCAAAAGGTTACAACAACCGGCCGCTTGTCTTCGAGCGATCCTAATATTCAGAACATACCTACACGGTCCGAATTTGGGAACCAAATTCGTGAGTGTTTTCTCCCGCTTCAAAAAGACGAAGTCTTTTTAACAGCGGATTATAGTCAGATTGAGCTTAGAGTTTTGGCTCACTTATCTCAAGATAAAGGTTTAATTGAGGCATTTACTAGCGGCAATGATTTTCATGCACACACGGCGGCCAATGTCTTCGGGGTTAGCGTTGATAAAGTTTCTCCTGAGATGCGACGCAAGGCGAAGGCTGTTAATTTCGGTATTGTATATGGCCAACAGGCCTATGGTTTATCCCAAAGCTTGAAG
>JAZUHG010000058.1:0-6818 GCA_045641605.1 Phoenicibacter sp.
TACAGCAATTGAAATTGGAGCTGCAAATTGCGCGGATCCACTTGCTTGCAAAAAAATCATCGAAGACTTGCCGAAGGCAATGGAGAAAATAGGCTGCAAATCAATATCAGAAATTATTGGAAGGAGCCTCTAATGGATAAAGATGTAATCATCGCTTGTGATTTTTCGTCCGCTCAAGAAACCTACGATTTCCTAAAACAATTTGCGGACGAAAAGCCATATGTTAAAGTTGGCATGGAACTCTATTATTCAGAAGGTCCTAAAGTAGTCGAAGAAATCAAAGCTATGGGCCATAAAATATTTTTGGACTTAAAGCTACATGATATTCCTAATACTGTCGCAAAAGCAATGTCCAATCTTGCAAAAATGGGTGTAGACATGACTAACGTTCACGCCGCTGGCGGCGTGAAAATGATGCAGGCAGCTTCAGCTGCCCTTGAAGGCTCCTCTACAAAACTAATCGCAGTAACACAGCTTACTAGCACATCAGAAGAAATAATGCATGAGGAATTGCTAATAAGCAATTCCTTACCCATTAATGAGGTTGTTGCAAAATATGCTTCGCTTGCGAAGCAAGCAGGATTAAACGGTGTTGTCTGCTCTCCTTTAGAGGCGTCTATTATAAAAGAGTCCTGCGGAAGCGAATTTCTAACAGTAACACCAGGAATTCGTTTCGCCGAAGATGCCAAAGGTGATCAGGTCCGCGTGACTACGCCTTCCGATGCGCGTAGTGCATCGGATTATATCGTAGTTGGACGAAGTATAACGGCAGCAAGCGACCCTGTTGAGGCATATAACAGATGCTTAAAAGAATTCTTAGGAGAATAATATGAGTAGAGAAGTTGCGATAGCAAAAAATTTATTAAAGATTAAGGCTGTCTTTTTAAGACCAAACGAGCCTTTTACATGAGCTTCGGGAATAAAAAGCCCAATATACTGCGATAACCGCCTCACGCTTTCAAGCGTGAGCGTAAGGAACGATGTAGAAGGTGCACTTACGGAAATAATCAAAGAGCACTACCCTGACTGTGAGATGGTTATGGGCACCTCAACAGCAGGTATCGCCCATGCTGCCTTAGTTGCGGAGCGACTAGGTCTCCCAATGGGATATGTGCGCAGTAGCTCGAAGGACCATGGCAGGAATAATAAGATTGAAGGAAAATGCGAACCTGGCACAAAGGTTGTAGTTGTAGAAGACCTAATTTCCACTGGCGGAAGTTGTATCGACGTTGTCGAATCACTTCGTGAAGCAGATGCCGAAGTCTTGGGCGTAGCCTCAATCTTTACATACGGCATGAAAAAATCAGAAGAACGTCTCAGCGAAGCTAACGTAAAAAATGTGTCAGCCTCAAACGTTGATGTGTTGGTAGAAGTTGCAGCAGAGGAAGGCTACATAAAAGCTGAAGACAAAGAAAAAATCCTTAAGTTCAGAGATAATCCTCAAGATGAATCTTGGATATCTTAAGACCACGTCTCATAAGGTAGAGATTTTGGAAATGATGTTTCGAAACCCCTGCAGCGCCTATTTATAGCTGGCGGCTTGCCCGCACGAGCGCATTCCGCGAAGCCGTTGAGAAACACATTTCCAAAATCTCTCTTATGAAATTAACCTCTAGATTTAGCACCAGAAATATTATATGTAGTTCCAGTAATGTAGCTTGCCCTATCGCTAGCTAAGTATGCTACAAGATCAGCAATTTCTGTAAGCTTTCCATCACGCCCAAGAGGAATAACCTTAGAGTAGTCTGTACCAACTTCGCTATAGTCTTTAACCCCGCGAGTATATGCCAGCGCCTTCTTAAACGCATCATCGCGAAGTCCAGTGGCTTCGATAATTCCAGGAGCAACGGCAACTACACGAATGTTGTGCTTGCCAAGTTCTTTGGCCCATGAGCGAGTAGCACTGTCAACAGCACCTTTTGTAGCAGCATAAATTGAAGCACCTTGACTTCCCTCTTTACCACTCTCCGATGACATATTAATGATAACACCCTCTTTACGCTTAAGCATATCCTTAGCAACTGCTTGTGCACACCAGAAAAGACCCTTAACGTTAATGTTAAACATGATGTCCAAGTCTTTCTCGTTAACTTCGAATTCCGGAGCTTCGCCCTTAACGTCAACAAGAAGCCTTGGAAAATTAACACCAGCATTATTAACTAAGATGTCAACCTTGCCATACTTCTCCACAATATGATCGACCATAGAATATACATTGTCGCGACTTGTAATGTCACATTTAACGCAATACATGCCGTCAACTTCGTCGCCAGTCTCAACAGAAACGTCAACCACAACAGTTTTAGCGCCAGCGTCTTTAAGAGCGTTAGCACAAGCCTTACCGATGCCAGAAGCACCTCCGGTAACAATAGCAACTTTGTCTTTAAGATTTAATCACTCACTCATAATGCCTCCTACATAGTAGCTTTTTTATCATTACATAATTTATGAAAGTCATCGTTAAACTTCGCAACCGCGTCATTTACGTCCTTATCGTCAAGAAGTTTCCTAATAAGCTCCGAAGGCACGGTCGCAGCGTCAACGCCTATCTCCGCGAGATCAGTAAGCTGCTCGGCTGTTTTAAAGCTGGCACCCAAAATCTTCGTTGGCATTTGATTGTTTTGAAAGATTGCCATGATTTTATAGACAACCTCTACGCCATCCCCATAGAGTTTAGTCATGCGATTAACATAAGGTGCGACATATGTTGCTCCTGCCTTGCCTGCAAGATAAGCTTGATGTGCATTATAAATTGCCGTAGCAGTAGTATTGTAACCTTCGGCAGACAAAAGACTTATGGCATAAATCCCCTCTTCAACAGCAGGAATCTTGACATAAGTATCTGGGCCGTATTTATCGACAATCCTTTTTGCTTCCTCAACCATTGCCTTGGCTTCGGTATTTACAACTTGAACATGCAAGTCATAATGCTTGATGTCCATCTCCTTAAAAAAGCCAACAATCTCATCGAGGCAAGCGTAAGGCTCTTTGCCAGCTTTAAGAAGAATGCTTGGGTTGGTAGTCACACCATCCACAGGATAATATTTGTAAATGTATTTAATATCTTCGATATTTGCGCTGTCAATCAATAACTTCATTTGCTCTCCTATCCAACTAAAATTTTCTTAGCCTCTTCGACCTGTTCGTTGCTAGGTGGAACAACGTCCCCTAATTTATATTTAAGTCCGCAAGTTTTTCACTTGCCAACACCAAGCGTATGATAAGGTAAAACATCAATTCGCTCAATATTTTTCTTCTTCTTGAAAAACTCCGAAGCCTTCCTCAGGTCTTCCTCGGCATCGGTCCAACCAGGAACCAAAACATACCTTACTCAAACCGGCTTTTTAATTTTAGTTAAGAAGTTAAACATCTCTAAAATATTTTTATTGGTTTTACCTGTAAGCTTGATGTGTTTTTCTTCGTCGATTTGCTTAAGGTCAAGCAGCACAGTGTCGGTATATTTCATAAGCTCCTTAAACTTTTTAAACCACTCACCTTTAGACGTAAAAGGCTGGCCAGAAGTATCAATCGCAGTGTTTATACCCTTCTTTTTAGCAAGTCTAAAAAGCGAAATTAAAAAGTCAATCTGCAAAAGGGGCTCGCCACCACTGACAGTAATTCCACCTTCCTTACCCCAATAAGGCTTGTATCGAAGCGCTTGTTGGACCAACTCTACGGCACTTTGCTCCTTAAAGCCATGCTTAGCAGCCCATGTATCAGGGTTATGGCAATAAGCACAGCGCATGTCGCAACCGTGCAAAAATATTATGAAACGAATTCCTGAGCCGTCAACAGCTCCAAAACTTTCGGTGGAATGTATCTTTCCCTTAGACATAGCTAGAGTTTTTCGTGACAAGTACGTGCAATTACGTCTAATTGTTGCTCGCGCGTAAGGTCAATAAACTTAACTGCATAACCACTAACACGAATTGTAAAGTTGGCGTATTCGCCCTTTTCTGGGTGCTCCATGGCATCCTTTAGCTTCTCAACACCAAAGACATTTACGTTTAAGTGATGTGCCCCCTGATCAAAATAGCCATCCAAAATATCACAAAGATTAGAAACGCGCTCCTCATGATTGTTTCCAAGCGCCGAAGGATTGATGGTTTGCGTGTTGCTAATTCCATCCAAGGCATACTTGTATGGAAGCTTGGTAAGCGAATTCAAACTGGCCAATAACCCATTTTGCTCGGCTCCATAGGCCGGGTTTGCACCAGGGCTAAGTGGCTCACCGCTTCGGCGGCCATCAGGCAAATTACCAGTAGCTTTACCATAAACAACATTTGATGTGATGGTCAAAATTGAAGTTGTTGGCGTGGAATTCCTGTAGGTCTTGTTGCTCTTAACCTTTTTCATAAAAGTCTTCAAGAGGTCAACGGCTATTGCATCAGCTTTATCATCGTCGTTTCCATAACGAGGGAAATCACCCTTAATTTCATAATCGATTACATGGCCATCCTTGTCGCGAATGGTCTTAACTTTGGCGTATTTTATGGCAGACAAAGAATCCACCACGTGCGAAAATCCAGCAATACCAGTTGCAAAAGTTCTCTTGACATCCGTGTCGATAAGGGCCATCTCTGCTGCTTCGTAATAATATTTATCATGCATGTAATGGATAGCGTTTAGCGTTTTAACATACAAATTTGCAAGCCAATCCATCATCTTGTCGTATTTAGCAATTACTTCGTTGTAGTGCAAATACTTCGTCTTTATTGGCTCGTATTGAGGGCCAACTTGCTTCTTTGAAACGTCATCCCAGCCACCGTTAATTGCATAACTCAAACACTTTGCCAAGTTAGCACGGGCTCCGAAGAACTGGATTTCCTTTCCAGTAGTTGTGGCCGAAACGCAACAACAAATTGCGTAATCGTCGCTTCAAATAGGACGCATGACATCGTCATTTTCAAACTGGATAGAGCTTGTATTAATGGAAATATGAGAAGCGTATCTCTTAAAGTTCTCAGGAAGTTTTGAGGAATACAAAACAGTAATGTTAGGCTCAGGTGCTGCTCCCATATTCTCGAGCGTATGAAGAACACGGAAATCAGTCTTGGTAACCATATGTCTACCATCGTTACCAACACCTGCTAAATCTAGCGTTGCCCAAACAGGGTCGCCACTAAAAAGCTCATTATAGCTGGTAATGCGGGCAAACTTAACAAGCCTAAACTTCAAAATCAAATGGTCAATTAGCTCTTGAGCCATTTTTTCGGTAATATCTTTGTTCTTTAAATCGCGCTGGATATAAATATCAATAAAGGTACAAATCCTACCGATACTCATTGCGGCACCGTTTTGCGTCTTAATAGCCGCTAAGTATCCAAAATAAAGCCATTGAATGGCCTCTTGTGCATTGGTGGCAGGTTTAGAGATGTCAAAACCATAGCTGGCAGCCATCTTTTTCATATCAGCCAAAGCGTCTAGCTGCATGGCTATTTCTTCGCGAATTCTAACCGTTTCGTCCAGCATACTATCGTCTTCGTGAGCATTAAAATCTCTTACCTTTTCTGAAATTAGCTTATCAATGCCATACAAAGCGACACGTCTGTAGTCACCAACAATTCTGCCTCTTCCATAAGTATCCGGAAGACCGGTTAAGATCTTATTGCGTCTAGCTTGAAGCATCTCTTTGCTATAAATATCAAAAACTGCATCACTATGAGTTTTATGATAATCAGTAAATATTTTATGAAGCTCCAGACTGGGCTTGTAGCCATACTCTTCAAGAGAACCTTCGGCCATTCTAATGCCACCAAAAGGCATAAAAGCACGCTTTAGAGGCCTGTCAGTTTGCAGCCCAACAATCTTTTCAATCTTTTTGGTGCTTCGTCCAATATAACCAGGTTTGTGCGATGTAATGCTACTAACGACGTCTGTGTCCATATCCAAAACACCGCCCTTAGAGCGCTCTTTACGTTGAAGTTCTTGAACCTTCCACCAGAGCTTATCTGTGGCTTCGGTGGTGCCTTCTAGGAACTTTTCGTCACCGTCATAGGGTTGATAGTTTTTTTGGATAAAGTCATAGACGTCAATTTTAGTTTTTCAATCACTGCCCTTGAATTGCCTCCAAGCAAATTGCGGGTCGTTTTTGGCGTTAGACCTGGGCTTTTTCGAAGTTTTATTTTTGGGCTTCTTTATGGCCATCACAAGGTCGTATGGTAGCATAAAAGCCAATCAAAAATTCCACAAAATTACAACATTTTGTGGAAAAATTACAAAAATTAACAAGATTTACACAATATAGAGCGTTTAGAAAGATTTATAGAGCTTTTCGAAGTACTTTTTAACGTCCATACCATAGACTTTGTTCAAATTTTCATCAGTTAGAACTTCGTTGACTTTGCCAAACGAAGCCAAACTTCCCTCGTCCAGCAACACAGCCGTTGTTCCGTAATACTTCGCCAAAGCAAGATCATGCACAACAGAGATTATTGTCCCCTGCTTTTGGTCTATCCACTTTTGCAAAAGATTAAAGATTTGCTCTTGATAAACCAAATCCAAGTTGTTTGTTGGCTCATCCAAGACCAAAACGTCGGGGTCTTGAGCAAAAACTTGCGCCAAGAAGGTTCGCTGCACCTCGCCCCCAGAAAGTTCTTGAACAGATCTGCCCCGAAGACTAGTCAAGCCCGTTGCCTCCAAGGCTTCGTTAATTTTATCTTTATCTTCTTTCGTAAAGTTACTAAAGTAGCCTTGCCTGTGCGAATACCTACCCATGGCAACAATCTCTTCGACGCTAAAATCAAAGGCAACCAAATTCTTTTGCGACAAAAATCCAATCTTTTGAGCATAATCCGTATTTTTATAATCTTGAATAT
>JAZUHG010000059.1:0-21595 GCA_045641605.1 Phoenicibacter sp.
GGCCGATTGTAACAACTAACGAGTGATGCTTTCGATAACAGCCTTTGAAATAACATTGTGTAGCTGGCCAACTTTTAAAGTTTTTAAGTTGTATTGATAGATAGTTTTTCTAATAACATCAATTACCTTGCGAAAATCAGTATTTGCCATTTTATAACCTTCCGCTCGTCTTCGTCATTTCTAACAGTTTTTCGGCATCTAGCGTGTTAAATTCTTCATCACTTAGTTGCCATTTTCAATTAATTCCAACCGTTCCCGGCGTATTAATTCTTGCATCTTGCGCCAATTCTAACAAATCTTGAACTAGCAAGATACATATATTTGCCTTGCTGTTCATCATATCGTCAATCATTAGCTTCGAAAGCTTATGTGGGTCTGTCTCCTCGTAGAAATTTTGACAATTTAGCAAAACTTCGGGTAGTGCTTCGTCGATATATCCCAAAATTGTGTTTGTGTCATGAGTTCCAACATAAGCAACGAAGTTTTTCTCATAGTTTTGAGGCAAGTATTTATTTTTGAAATCTTTTCTTTTGTCTCCGATGTATTGGTCTGCATATTGTGTTTCGTTAAACGCATATTGGATAACCTTCATGCCTTCGAATTGACATTTATCAACAAGTTCTTTTAGCTCTGGTGTGTATATTCCCAAGTCTTCAGCAAAAATAGGGAGGTCAGCAACTGTTTTATATCCCAGCTCATTTGCTATGGCTTCCCAGAGTTCAAAGCCTGGACCTTTTTTCCAATGGCCTGTTTTGGGGTCACGTGTTTCAGCAGAAACGTTGTAGAATTTTTCAAAACCTTTAAAATGGTCAAGCCTAATTATGTCATATAGGTCAAGGGCATCTTTAATTCTGCTAACCCACCATTTATAGTTGGTTTCTTTTAAATAATCTCAGTTATAAACAGGACTGTCCCAAATTTGACCCTTACTTTGTTTGTTGTGAGCCTTGTTTGGAGGACAACCAGAATAAACAGATACAGAAAAGTCTTCATTGATGTCAAAAATCTTTGGTTCAACCCAGGCATCGGCACTTGTTAGCGCAACATAGAGAGGGATATCACCAATAATTTTTACATCATTTTCGTGAGCGAATTTTTGTAAACTTCTTCATTGAGTGTAGAAGAAGTATTGAAGCATTTTATGGTAATTAATTTCATACTCATGTTTCTCTGCATAGCTTTGAAGTGCCTGCTTATCCCTATATTTATATTCATTTGGCCATTCATGAAGCTCAGCATACTTAAATTCTTCTAGAAGGGTCATAAACAATGCATAATCTTGTAATCAGTCGTTATGTTCTTCGCAAAATTCAGCATAATCTGCAGGTAACTTCGCAAAGAAATTTTTGTAAAGAATTGAAAATAGTTTATTTCTAGATTCTTTGACTTGATCATAGTCGATAAATGCACTTGCATATGGGCTGCCAAATTTTTCAGCAGCCTTTTTATCTAAAGATGCAGGTTTAATACCAGCAGAGGTTTTCTCGTCTTCGGAGATTCAACCATCTCCAACAAGCCAATCAATATCAATTAAGTAAGGGTTTCCAGCCCTGGCAGAATAGCTCAAGTACGGCGAATCTGCCTTGGCAGGAGGGCATACAGGTAGGATTTGCCAGTACTTTTGGCCAGATTTTTTGAGGAAGCGAACAAAGTCGTACGCGCTTTTCCCTAGGGTTCCAATTCCGCTGTTGCTTGGTAGCGAAAAGATTGGTAAAAGTAGGCCTGACGTTCTGTTTTTAAAAGCAGTAATGCTTATCACTCCTCGTATATAACTGCACAAATTATAATTTAATTTAGTATAATTGCACCTATGAAAAAATTATTTAACAAGCCAAATTCCCCAGTTGTAGTGTGCATTATTGCTCTTGTGGTCATGCTTGCTGTGATTGTAAGTCTAATTGCTATTCATGCAAGCGCCGAAGCCAATCTTGCGCGCCAACAAAAGTGGACAAGCGACAAAGATAGCTTTGATAGGGCATATGAAATTGCTGCATCTGACAAAGAGACACCAGATAAAGTTTTGTATATTCCAAACATAGTAAATTTGTTAGGTAAAACTATTGATGAAGCCGTTAACAGTATAGGGCAGGATGCTTTTGTGGTAAGCAGCACAAAAATTAGCGATTACGAAACAGGCGCAAGCAATCAAACAATTATCAATCTGAATAATGAGCAGGCCAATATTAAGTCTGGGACTCCTAACATTGTAGCTGATACTAATAGGTCTGGAAGAATTGTAAAAATTTCCTTTTCTTGCAATATTAGGCTTTTAGGATACGGTAATTATAGCTTTGTTGATTTGGTCGATAACTTGCATCTTATTGAACGTTCTTATAATGAAGCTGGTCTTTATTTAGAAGATGGTTCTGTCAGTGTTCCAGCAAACAGATCGGCTTACTCAACATACGATTCTGATGGGACAACCCTAATTTCTGAAAATTGCGATTTTAATGGAAATCACTGGCAAGATGGTAGAAATTTTAAATGAAAATCTAGTCTTAATTTTGACTATACAATTGCCAATGCTAAGGGTGACTTGTCAGAGACGGTAAGAATCATTACAATTTCTGTATCTTAAATTGGAGATGTTGTGCTAAAAATTGTTCTTGTAGAACCAGAAATTCCACAAAATGCAGGTAATATTGCACGAACATGTGCGTGTATTGGCGCTGAGCTTCATATGGTTGAGCCCTTTGGCTTTCGCATGAGTGATAAATATTTTAGTCGCAGTGGCTGTGATTATTGGGATAAGGTAAAACTTATTCGTTGGCCTAGCCTTGATAAATTTCTGGAAGAAAACTTGAACGACGATATGTGATTTTTCACAGGCAGAGTGGAAAATTCTTTTCGCAATGCCGAATACACCGAAGACTCTTGGCTTGTCTTCGGTAGAGAAACTGCAGGGCTTCCTCCTAAGCTAATCGAAGCCCATAAAGATCATTGCTTAAGGATCCCCATGAAGGATGGTCTTCGCAGTTTGAACTTATCTAATTCTGTTGCGGTTGCAGCTTACGAAGCGCTGGGTAAGCTTGACGATCAAGATTTGATTTAAGAATCGATTCATTTTAACTGGTAAATCTTTAATATATTAAGAGTTTTAATTAAGCTTTTTCATTTGTTTACTTAATAAATCAAATTATTTGTATATTACTGCTCCCACATATTGGGCGCCAATCTTTTATTGAAAGCGGGTGAGTTACATGGCGAACTTTTTGTCAGGTTGCGCTTGTCACGGAGCAAGACCAAATTCAGTAGAAATTAAAGATACGCATATACGTGAACATTTAATCGCTAAGTTAATGCAAGAGCGTAAAGTTCTTAGGTCAATCATTGCTCCTAGTGGCTTTGGTAAAAGCATTTTGGCTGCCCAATATGCAGATATTGTGTTTTCCTTTAAAAAAGTGTTTTGAATAGATTGTCAAAGTCCTTGTTTTATTAGAGATTTAGACTCAAATGAAATTGCAGAATATATTATCCAGATCTGTGAAAATCCAAACCTGGTTGTTTTTGATAATGTTGGTGTTTTGGATGAATCCAGAGCAGAATTGTTTTCAAATGTAATTGATGAACTTCTTGAATATGATTGTGAAGTTATAGCAACGGCAAGACCCTATAAAGACAGTTTTATGAAAACTCAAACCGATTCATTGGTAATACGTTCAGATGAGCTATTAGTAGACGATGATGAGTTAAGAGATGAGGTATTAAACAATATTGAAAGAATTCCCATTGCACAATGAGGAAATGTTGATCCTTCTATTAGTTTAATAAAATCAGCTCTCAAAGAAGATTTTACAGACTCTACAATTTTTTCATTATTCCTTGTTTATTTATTGCAAGAATCGTCGATTGATATTTTGGATAAATATATAAGTAAATCTCAAAAAAAATTATTTATCGATCTTAATAAAGAGTATATATATTTTGGAATTAACGAGAACAAAAGCAGCTTTTCGGTACCTTCTATTTTTACCTCAAAATTACTTTCACTATTCAGTTCACATATGCATATCATTATTGATGCTATGTCTTGTACGGATCGTTCCGATCTATCCGAAAAGCTGTGTTCTTTGTTAGAAGAAGAAGGCAAGTTTAGTAAAGCGGTTGAGATAGCTGGTGCAATTGGGAACAAGAATCTTCGAAAAACAATTTTAACTAAATATAACGAAGACAGTATTCGTAATATGTACTTAACTAGCACTTGCGATTTATACAACAAACAATATTCTCACAATAACGACGCTGATATTAATTTGGCTTATCAATCATTAAGGCTTGCAATATTAGGTAGGGTAGATGAGGCCATTAGGTATGCGTATAAGGTATTGGATAATAGCAGCTCTTCGATCGATAATAAACTTATGGCTTCTTTAATTTTTATGCGTTTTGGAAGTTCCGAAGAAAAGTTTCAAACTCTAAAGATAATCAGAAATTTGAGCAATGAATTCAAGATTGATACTTTTTTGAATAATACAAAGCTGTCTAGTGAAGAAAAGTTTAAATGCGAGGCAATAAATAGACTTATTGATATATATTTTGCAATTTTTTCTGATTCTTTAGACCCATTTGAAAAATGATGCGCAAATCTTAAGGATGAAATCACCGATATAGATATCATTTGTGCTGAAGCCATATTTAGTTGTTCGTCTTTTCAAAAAGAAGAAGTTTTTCAAGGGGATAGTTTTTATAATTTTGTTTCTACTATATCTAGATTTTATAATTCCGCCGATGCGCGCAAGTATAATTTTTATACTTTCGCATTGATTAGTGCTTACTTTAAAGTTGAAAAGGAAATTGAATTCCCTGTTAAATGAAATATTAATGCTGAGATAAAAAAACGCTATAAAGCATATAAAAATATTTTTCATCAACAAAAAGCTCAAATTTCTGGCAAGCATAAATCTTTTAAAAGAAATACTAATTACAATATTGAAGATAATATCTCTGATGAACATATAAGTTTTGCAAGTAATTATGAAATACCAAAATTACGTATTAATGTTTTTGGTGGTTTAAGTGCTTTTATAGGAGATGATGAGATTATCTCTTCAAGTTTTGGCAGACAAAATATTAAATTAATTTGTTGCATATTAGCCTTGGAGAACGGAAACGAAATTGGTAAGGACGAATTATCAAAAATCATTTGACCTGGGTCTGGTGAAGCCAGTCAAAGAGTAAACATAAACTCTCATTGGTCAGTTATAAGAAAGTTGTTTACTTTACCAAATGGCGAGTGCCCGTACCTAATTAGAAACCAAAATTCATATAAGTTTGTTAAGAGGTATTTAACAACTGACTTGCAATTGCTTGAAGATGTATGCACCAAATTAACTTTGGGTCCTATAGATTCGTCTTCTTGAAGTGACCTTATTAACATCAATGAGAATATTATAAGTGGAGCTTTACTACCAAGCGAACATACAAACGTTTATATCATCAACAAGCGTAATGAATACAAGAATAAAGTTGTTGATGCTCTTTTGGCTGCATCTAACAGGCTGATTGATGCTGGAGAGATTCAGCAATCATTATGGTTTGCTCATAAAGCTTATTCGCGAGACGCGAAGCGCGAGGATGTCTTCGTCACTTTAATGAAAGCTCAAATGAAGGCGGGGCAACGTACACCTGCCATTGAAACTTATTTTGCATGTAAGAAATTTTTAGAAGAAGATTTAGGGATAGACCCATCGCAGAAGATCTACAGAATGTATAAGCAGGTGATTTCCGATAATTTATCTAATATAAATGTAATTTAAACGTAGGACAAAAGGAGTAAAAATGTTTAAATACAAAAAAAATGACCTGGAGATGATTAGCTTTAGGCAAGTCTTTTGCAACCAAATTACAATCAAAACAATTAGTGCAGGATTATGCTCGTTTGTGGCGATATTGATGATTTTAGCAGCCGGTATTTTTCTTTTTGCGAATAGTGAAGCGAGCGAAGCTGTTTCTCAAGTTGAGGAAAATATAAATTTTGACATAAATGCACGAGTCAACAATTTAAGTTATGTAAATACGTCTAATGAAGTTTGCTCATGAGAGTGCTATCCGAAGTCCAGAGCTTGTTACACGCATGAAAACCCTGCAGGATCTGATCATTATGATAAATTCATGCTTGTTGCTCACACAAGTATGGGTGATGCTGTGGGAGAAGCATCTTGTCAGGACCCTGGTTTATGCGAACCGGGTAATTACGATATCCTTCATTGTTATGAACGCGGAGGCACATGAGGAGTTCCTGGCGATTCTTGAGGAAATTGTACAGTTACATATATAGGCTATTCTCAAGGCTATCATCATTGAAGAGTTTCAAATGATGGCTACAGAACAACAGTAAATTATCAAAGATGAATTGGAGAGTTTAAGTCTCCAGCTGTTGGTTACATTGATATGGAAAAGACAACTACATGAACAAAATCCCTTGACGACCCAAATTATTCATTAAACGGATGCAAATATTATATATATTCCACGCTAGAGAATGCTCAAAACAGGATTAGTCCTGTTGATGAAATCGTCATTAATTCTAGTGGTTATGGAAAAAATCCTAATGGACTTAGAGCCGAGCAAACATATTATATAAGAGAAAGCAATAAACCGGGTGAGCATGGCATTGGATATAAAGTAAATGAAGAAATTGCAAGCGTGAAGATCAAGCATGATGAGACAGTCAGGATTCAGTGAAACAATAATTCAAATATAACTTGCGATGAACCTGTGCTTTCGGAACTTCCTTTGTCTTTAACAAAAACAGATGCTCAATTATTAAAACCTGTAGTCACCGTAGGTTCGGCTCAGGACTTAAGTGGTGCTCATTATAAATTTGAGTTTAGAGCAGACCAAGTATTGGGTGATGGCTCTAATGCTAATATGAATAGAACTTGAATTATGGCAACTGATGAGAATGGACAAGTTTCGATTTCTGATAAATATAGAGATAATAAGGTTGAAGGTGATGACTTCTTTGAATATAACGGAAAGATAGTTGCTCCTTTGGGAACTTATTTTATTGAGGAGGTTGAGCCGCCGGAAGGATACCTTTTAAGCCCACATAAATATAAGGCAATTTTGAGTGCCGATGATTACGCTGAAGCAGGCTTTAAGACTGTATTTAGTGATGTAGACACTGGTATAACTATGGAACAAATTGTTGATCCGCAAACAGGTATTAATTCTGTTACTATCTTAGAGCAGGTTATTCGAGGTGACTATAAATTTTTGAAGGTCAATGAAGCCAGGGAAAGTTTCGCTGGCATACCTTTTAAGATTACATCACAAACTACAGGCGAATGGCATATTGTTGTAACAGACAATAATGGCATTATAGACACAAGTAATAATCATTATCAGCATTCAAAAAACACAAACTGCAATGATGATTTATATGATTTAGATACTGGGAAAATTGTTGACGAAGATGCTTTAACAAGTAATTGTGGTACATGATTTGGTCTCGATAAAGAGACCGGGGAATTGCTTGTTGCTGAAGACAGTTTATCGGCGCTACCATATGACACATATATAATTGAAGAAATAGCTATCTCAAAAAATGAAAAATACTTACCTTTTGAAACCAGAAGTTTTGTATTAGAAAACAACTCATATAAGGTTGAAGGGGACACTTGAGTAAACAAAGCTCCCAAACCAACTCCAACATCTCTTCCGCAGACTGGAGACATCTCATACTGGATATTTGGCTTACCAGTTATGGGTGTTTTATGTTATATTACACGCCGATGGGTATACTGTCGAAAATATTAACTGCTGGTGAGGGTAAGCAAATGAAGGCCTATCAAGAGATGGCCAGCTATATTGGCACTCTTGAGAAGGATATGCAAAAAAAATCTGATGCACAGTTGGCTGCTCTCACTAATAATTTTAGAGAACGTCTTGAAAAAGGCGAAGACTTAGAATCTGTTTTACCTGAAGCTTTCGCAGCTGTTCGAGAGGCGAGTGTAAGAACCACAGGACTTCGGCACTTCGATGTGCAATTAATTGGTGGTATGGCACTAAATGATGGTCGAATTGCTGAGATGAAAACTGGTGAAGGTAAAACACTTGTTTCTACTTTGGCAGGTTACCTAAACGCGCTTCCGGGGGATAACGTTCACATTGTTACAGTTAACGATTACTTGGCAGAGCGCGATAGTGTTTGGATGGGTCAGATCTATAAATTCCTAGGAATGAAGGTTGGCCTTATTCTAAACGGCATGATGCCTCAAGATAAAATTCCAGCATACCAAGCTGACATTACATATGGTACAAATAGTGAGTTTGGTTTTGATTACCTTCGTGACAACATGGTTACCAAAGCCGATATGAGAGTTCAGCGAGGCCATACATTTGCTATCGTAGATGAGGTTGACTCCATCTTGATTGATGAGGCCAGAACACCTCTTATTATTTCTGGTGCTGGTGTTAAGGCAGCAGATACTTATAAAAGTTTTGCTCGAGCAATGCCAGGTTTGAAGGCTGGTGTTGATTTTGAAATTGACGAAGCAAAACACACTATATTTACAACTGAAGTTGGTCTTGCAAAGGTTGAGGCAGCTACAGGTATCGAAGATATCTACAGTGACCCTTCGGGGCAATTAGCCAACCACTTGCAACAAGCTCTTCGTGCGGAATTTTTATTTCATCGCGATGATGAATATGTTGTTGTTGACGGTGAAGTTAAGATTGTTGATGAGTTTACTGGTCGTATTATGGAAGGGCGTCGCTATTCTGAAGGCTTGCACCAAGCAATTGAAGCCAAAGAAGGCGTTGCCATTAAAGAGGAAAATCAAACTCTAGCTACCATCACATTGCAAAACTACTTCCGTTTGTATGAGAAGTTATCTGGTATGACAGGTACTGCTATGACAGAGGATGCTGAGTTTAGAGAGATTTATAAATTGCCAGTTGTTGCAATTCCTCCAAACAAGCCTGTTATTCGTGATGATAAAAATGATCTTGTTTATAGAAATGTTGAGGCAAAGTTTAATGCTGTTGCTGCAGATATTAAAGAGCGCCACGACAATGGCCAGCCTTGCTTGGTTGGTACAGTTTCTATTGAGAATTCAGAGAAACTTTCGCGCTTGTTGGACAAGCAAGGCATTAAGCACAATACATTAAATGCTAAAAACCATGCTTTTGAGGCGGAGATTGTTGCTCAGGCGGGTCGTGCCGGGGCAGTTACAATTGCTACCAACATGGCTGGCCGTGGTACCGATATTTTGCTTGGTGGTAACCCCGAAGGCATGGCAACCAGTTTCTTGCGCGAGGAAGGCTTCGATCTAAACGCTGCAGAAGATGACGAAGACGCAAATGTCCCAACAGATAAAGACAGAGAAAAAGCCTTGGACAAAGCCAAGAAAATTACTGAAGAAGAACGTGAGATTGTTTTGAAGGCTGGAGGCCTTGCTGTAATTGGTACAGAGCGTCATGAGTCACGTCGTATTGATAATCAGCTTCGAGGTCGTTCTGGTAGGCAGGGTGACCCTGGTGTTACTCAGTTCTATCTATCATTAGAGGATGACTTGATGCGTCTCTTCGGAGGCCCCCGTATGGAAAGCATCGCTAATATGATGGAGAAAAATGACATCCCCGAAGACACTCCAATCCAGGCTGGTATGGTTTCGAAGGCTATCGAGAGTGCCCAACGTCAGGTCGAGAGCATGCACTTCGGTTCTAGAAAGCACGTCTTGGAATACGACGATGTCATGAATCTTCAACGTAAAGCTATATATGATGAGCGTAATGACATATTAGATGGTAAAGATCTTGGCGAGCGCGTTAGTGAGATGTTTGACGATGCTGTTAAACGCGTAGTTGGCGAGTACTGCCCAGATAAATCTACTGTTGAAGAGTGGGATTTCAAGAATGTTAATTTGTGAGTTGCTAACCTAACAGGTAGGAATGATTTCGATCTAAATAAGATTAGCCACGAAGGCGACTCTGAAGTTGCTTGTGAAGCGCTTCAGGCATATTTACAAACTGTATATGATGAGAAGTGCGATGAGCTTTCGGAACCTATCGTAAAGGTTTTGCAGCCTCAAATAATGCTACGTATTTTGGACACCAGATGGATGGCCCACCTTCAAGAGATGGACTATTTAAAGCAAGGTATTGGGCTTCGTGCTTATGGACAGCTTGACCCACTGGTTGAGTATAAACAAGAGGCATATAAGGCATTTAAGGCACTTACCGAAGGCATGTACGAAGACTTCCTTCGAACCTTCCTACGTTTGCAAATGGCCGTGGAGCAACCACTTCCAGAGCAAAAGTCTGCATTGCAGGGTAAGGTTGACTATTCTAACCCCGAAGGCAACTTGGACGCCAAGGAGAGAAATTCTGCTCCGGCTCCATCGCCTAAGAAGGCTGCAGCCAATGCAAAGGGCATGCCACAAAAAGCTCCAGAGGAAGAGATTAAAACTCGCACATATGTTAAAGATAAAAATGATCCATATGCAAATGTGGGGAGGAACGATCCTTGCCCATGCGGCTCAGGTAAAAAATTCAAGAAATGCCACGGTGCAAATTCTTAAACTTTTGTTCTATTAATTTAAATTTTTATAAGTTTAAATGAATATTAAAAACATGCGAGAAATTATTTTTTTTATTGCATTATCTACCAGGAATTTAGTAATTTGGCCTTTTAAAAGCCCAGGTGGAGCTCTTAATTTAAAAATATTACATTTTTCCTGCACAATGGCTATTTTTTGTGTATAATAGCAGGGTACACAATTTGTGTACAAATGTTAGGCGGGACATCTGTCCCAAGAGAAAAGGAGATTGAGATGGCAACACCACCACAATTATCACCAGAAGATCGCGCTAAGGCTTTAGCCAAGGCAAAAGAGGCTCGTACAAAGAGAGCTCAACTTCGTAAAGAAATTGCTTCTGGTAAAAAGGATCTTAAGGCAGTTTTAAAATCTGCAAATGATCCTATCGTTGGTCGTATGAAGGTTAAGACTCTCATCGAAGCTCTTCCAGGTTGTGGAAAAGTAAAATGCGAAAAGATTATGGCTGATCTTAAGATCGCTGATAATCGTCGTGTACAGGGTCTTGGCACTCGCCAGGTCGAAGGTTTGCTAGAGCGTTTAGCTTAATAACGTGATAGGTAAACTATTCGTAATCTCTGGGCCATCAGGTGTCGGCAAAGACACTTTGATGGCCTTAATTTTTAAGCAGATTCCATCCTTAACTCGATGAGTAACCTGCACAACCCGTTCGCCGCGTCCAGGCGAAGAAGATGGGAATCCTTATTTCTTTAAAACTCCAGATGAATTCAAAGCTATGATCGAAAACAATGAACTTGTTGAGTTCAATGAGTTTGCTGGCAACTTCTATGGCACTCCAAAAGCATTTGCCGAAGACATGTTAAAAGCTGGGAGTAACATTATTACCGCAATTGACGTCAATGGTGCAGAAAATGTTAAGAAGGCTTTTCCAGACGCACATTTAATTTTTATCGAGCCACCAAGCATTGATGAGCTTCGCAAGCGCCTTATAAAGAGAGGGACCGAAAGCGAAGAATATATCGAAAAACGTCTTGCTATTGTTCAAAGCGAATTGGACAAAAAAGGTCAATTTGACGCCATTTTTGTCAATGATGAAATAAAAAAATGTTGCGAACAAATCACCAGCTACATTACTGATTTTCTAAAATAATTTTGCCCAAAACCTTGATTTTTCTTGACACCGTAGTAAAATACGCAATTCCGGACAAAGGAGTATAAATGAGTATTACAGATCCAAAAATTGATGTTTTGTTAGAGAAGGCAGACAACGACAGATTTTTGTTATGCGCCGAAGCTGCTCAACGCGCCGAGGACATTAATGAAATGATGCACGGCCAACATGTTCGTGCCTTAACTGTTGATGCTGCTGTTGAACTTGCTCGTGCAAATCACAATAGACCTCTTTCTATGTCTTTCGAAGAGATTGCACGTGACGAAGTAAGCCCAGACCCAGATAGTATTGATATTAAAGCTCATTAATGAACCGCATTTGTTTAGTACACTATCATGAAATTGGTCTAAAAGGTAAAAACCGTAGCTTCTTCGAAAAGCGCTTAGAAAACAATTTAAAAGATGCCCTTGCTAGTATTAGCGAGGGTATTTTTATGAAGCGAATTTCTGGGCGAATCCTAATTGAGATTCCCGAAGACACAAATGCCAGTGAACTTTTAGACATTGTCTTAAAGGTACCTGGCTGCGCAAGGGCTTCGGTGGGATATAAGTGCGAGCAAAGTGTAGAGGCTATGATAGAAGCAGGCTGTGAGGTTATGCGTGAGCACAACGATGGCAAACATCCAGAAAGCTTTAAGGTTTCCGCTAGGCGTAATCATACTAATTTTGAGAAGGATTCAATGGAGTTAAACCAGTTGGTTGGCGGTGCTGTATCTGACGCCTTTCCTGATGTTAAGGTCCAAATGAAAGAGCCTGAGCTTGAAATTCGAGTTGAGGTTATCGAAGGCGGGGCATACGTATATGGAACTAGCAAAGCAGGAGTTGGTGGCTTACCAGTTGGTACTGGTGGTAAAGTTGTAGCAATGCTGTCCAGCGGGATTGATTCGCCTGTAGCTTTGTGAACAATGGCCCGAAGGGGTGCTCAAGTTTGTGCAGTTCATTTTTCGGGTGCGCCAATAGTAACGAATGAGTCTGAATACTTAGTAAAGGAAATTTGTGAAAACTTTAGCAAAGCTGGCTTGGTAAACAAGCTCTACATTGTACGAATAGGCGAGTTCCAAAAAAAGATAGCTGAAGACTGCCCAGAAAAACTTCGAATAATTTTGTACAGACGCTTTATGTACCGATGTGCCGAAGCGATTGCAAAAGCCGAAGACGCTAAGGCTCTAGTAACAGGCGAAAGCCTAGGCCAGGTTGCTTCCCAGACAATAGATAACTTAGCTGCTACAAATGCCGCAGTTGACATGCAAGTCTTTAGGCCATTAATTGGTAGCGACAAACAAGAGATAACGGACAGAGCAATACAGATAGGAACCTTTGACTTGTCATCTCAAAAAGCTCCAGACTGTTGTACTTTATATATGCCAAGTGCTCCAGAAACCCACGCAAAATTAAAATATGTCGATCTTGCGGAGCAAGATTTGCCTATTAACGACTGAATTGAA
The DNA here is from genome assembly GCA_045641605.1 of Phoenicibacter sp. Lineage (GTDB taxonomy): Bacteria > Actinomycetota > Coriobacteriia > Coriobacteriales > Eggerthellaceae > Equivita. The sequence continues at coordinate 13,118 of JAZUHG010000059.1, forward strand.
GAGGCTATTAAAGAATCGGAAATCATAACTTACGTTTCTTAAGTAAGAGATTTTTATATATTTATAATCTATTTCTAGATTTTCTATAATTTTCCATAGGTTGTACAAGAACTCCATTTTTATTGGAGTGCACAGAATAATTTTCTTGGATGTTATCTGTATAGTTTGATTGTTCGCTAGCTTGCAAGATCGATTCAATTGTTTTAGATTCGATGCGAGTACCAGGTGAGAATACCTTAATTAGCGTATTATAAATTGCACGACGTTTAAGAACCAAGTCTTCGGTGTTAAAAGAGGGCTTGATAGTAAAACTTTCACCATCGATTTCTATATACTTATTTGTGATGTCTTGAACTTTGCCTTCGATATATTCACTCTCATCGGCAATGAGGTTCATGGAATTGCAAAGGTTATCGATCACATTTGGGTTTTGTTTTTTGGCAAGCGGAATAATTTCATGTCGGACATAAGCGCGAAAGCGGTCTGTGTCTTCGTTAGTAATATCTTCATGCCAAAGCAGGCCATTTGCATCTTTGTACGCGTTGTGGAGGTCTTCGATGTAGTGGACTAACATTTCTTTAGGGATGTCAAGAAGCGGACGGATTAAATTTTGATTTTGGTATGAAATGCTAGCGAAGCCACCTGGACCAGTACCAACAATGGATCTCATATAGAAGTTTTCGATGCGGTCGTCTGCTGTGTGAGCTGTGCAAATCTTTACATTTCCGCCTATTTTTTTGGCGAGCTCATTAGCAAGTTCATAGCGCACATCATGTCCGCAAGCTTCAATGTTTTGGTTACGCTGCGAAGCGAGTTTTGCAATGTCTTTTGAGTATCCTGCGAAGTTAAGTCCAAGATGCTTTGCAAGTGCCTTGACAAATTGTGCGTCCGAAGACGAGTCTTGACGTAAGTTGTGATCAAGGTGCATGATGGTCATCTTATTTCCGAAAATCTCATGCATTATGTAGGCGAGCGCTACAGAGTCGCTTCCACCAGAAACCATTAAAATAAGATGGTCTGTGTGACGAAGCATTTTGCGTCGCTTGATGGTTTCGCTAGCGATTTGTTTGGCTGATAAATTTTTGGAAGCCATTTTATGCGTCCTGGAATTGACTGTTGTAAAGCTCGAAGTACTTACCACCTTTTTCGATGAGCTCATCATGAGTTCCAGATTCTACAACGTCACCATTTTCCATCAATAAAATGAGGTTAGCATTTTTAATAGTTGATAGCCTGTGAGCAATTACGAAGCTCGTGCGTCCGTGGGTAAGCATGTCCATAGCAAGTTGGATGTCTAGCTCTGTTCTTGTATCTACGCTAGATGTAGCCTCATCTAAGATCAACATAGGAGCATTTTGCAACATGGCTCTGGCAATTGTTAGAAGCTGCTTTTGACCAGCCGAGATTGCCAAGCCTTCGCTCATTTTTGTGTCAAAGCCCTCTGGCATTGTATTGATGAAGTCATAAATTCCACATGTTTGGCAAACTTCAATTAGTTGATCTTCGGTAACGCCTTGCATGTTGTAAATTAGGTTTTCTTTAACAGTGCCTTCGAAGAGTCATGTCTCTTGAAGAACCATTCCAAATAAGTCATGAATGTTTTCGCGACGAAGCTCACTAATAGGGATGCCGTCAATTTTGATTTCACCACTATTAATATCGTAGAATCGCATAAGCAAATTAATCAAGGTAGTTTTGCCTGCACCAGTTTGACCAACAATAGCAACTTTTTGTCCTGGCTCTACTTTTGCAGAGAAATCGTTAATAATAATTTTATCTGGGTTTGAAGGATAGCTAAACTTTACATGACTAAATTCAACGGCGCCTTTTGGCTCATCAATTCGTTTATCCTTCATGCTTTCATCTGGGAATTCGTCAGCCTCTAAGAAACTGAACAAACGAACAGCAGCAGCGCAAACACCTTGTAGGTCGGTTAGGTATTGAGTGATGCGAGTTAATGGCTGTGTGCAATAATTGCAGAAGAGAAGGAAGGCAGCAACTGCACCGAAGGTAATAATGTTATTCATTGCAAGATTTGCGCCAACAACAATAACCGCTAATATAGCAAAGTTTCCAATTACGGTCATTAATGGTGCCATAATACCGCTAATGAATTGAGACATGTAATCGGTCTTATAAAGCTTCTCATTTCCTTCGTCGAATTTCTCAGTTACCTTTCTCTTCGCGCGAGTCATCTTAATTACTTGGTAACCAGAATACATCTCTTCGATAAGACCGTTAATAGCACCTAAGTTACCTTGCCTTTGGTCGAAGTATTTTTGAGACATTTTCATTATGCTCATGATGGCGATCAAGCCAATAAGAACAACACCATAAACGCACAAAGTTAAGTGCCACTCTGTTATTAACATCATTATTAAGCAAGTAATAAATTGAGCTATTGATTTAATTAGTCCAGGCAAACACCTTGAAATACCTTGACGAAGTGTTTGGATATCGTTTGTAATGCATGAGAGAATGTCTCCTTGGATGTGAGTATTAAAATAGCTTGATGGCAACTTGTTCAGTTTTTGAATAAAGTCAGAACGAAGCCTCATGCAAACCTTCGCTGTCATGCCAGCCATAATATATTGTTGAATGAATCCAAATAAGTTACTTGAGCCATAAATAACAATCAAGATAAAGCCAATCATAGAAATATAGCTCATGTCAATCTCGCCAGTTAGTCCACTTTGAATTGCGTCAGCCATTTGACCAACCAAGTTAGGACCAAGCATTAGAAGTATGGAGCTTAGTGCTGCAAGGATAAAGCCAGCGACCAATACCTTCTTAAACTTTCCAATATAGGTAAAAACCTTACCAAGAGTTTTGAAGATTTCACCTAAGCTTTGCTTCTCTTTGGAAGAGACCATGTTAACTCCGCCGCCAGTAGGGGCTCCTTTCATGCCTTTGTTGCCTTGAAAGTTGCTTTCCTTCTTAGCGTAATCGAAGCTTGTATTTTCGTTCTTCTTAGCCAATGTTCTTTTGTATCTTTGCCAATTCTTCTGCCTTCATTTGCGAAATTGCAATTTCTTGGTAAGTCTCGCAAGTCTTTAATAATTCTTCGTGCTTACCAATACCAACAAGTTCGCCATTTTCCAATACGAGAATTTTATCTGCGTTTTTGATTGTTCCAATTCTTTGGGCAACCATAACAACGGTAGTGTCTTTCAAATTAGTTTTAAGTTCATGACGAAGAGCTGCATCGGTCTTGTAATCCAAGGCGCTAAATGAATCGTCCAAAATCAAAATCTCTGGACGTCTTGCAATTGCGCGAGCGATGGATAGACGTTGCTTTTGTCCACCAGAAATATCTTTACCACCTTGACTTACTATGGTCTTCTTGCCGTCCTTTAAGTTATTAATAAACTCTTCGGCTTGAGCGATGCGTATGGCTTCGTCAACTTGATTATCGCTAAGTTCATGCTCTAGTTCACCAAATTTAATGTTGTCTTCGATGGTCCCATAAAAGACAACAGGTTTTTGTGTGGCCATCCCAATTGTGTTGTACAAAACATTAAATGAATAGTTTGAAATATCTTTGCCGGAAAGAAGAACTTTGCCTGCTGTAGCATCGTAGAACCTTGTGATTAGGTTAACAAGCGTAGTTTTGCCACTGCCAGTTGAACCAATAATTGCAACAGTTTCGCCCTTCTTAACTTCGAAATTGATTTTCTTAAGCATATCGTTTCTGGTATTTGGATATTTGAAATAAACATCCTTAAACTCGATGATGTTTTTAGAGTCACCTTTTTCATCCAACTTGCCTTCGGTAATTTGAATGTCAGAATCAAGAACAGCAATTATACGTTCTGCCGAAGCAAGGGCAGGAGGCAGCATCATAAATATCATAACCATCATCATGAAGGCAGACAAAATATAATTTGCATACATGGCAAAGGCGATAATGTCTCCGAAGAATTGGATACGATCTCCCAAAGCCATCGGAACAAGCAAAGCAGCACCAACCCAATAAATTGTAAACCAAAGCCCCGTTGTTGCAATTTCGATAATTGGTTGAAGACCTGCAAATACTCTTTGGTTAAACAATTGAGTAAATGTCATCTCGATGTTAACATCTTGAAATTTATCGTTTTGATAGTCTTGCGCATTGAAAGCTTGGACAACATTAATACCCGTTAAATTTTCACGAACCATCAAGTTAATTTTATCTGTTAATTTCTGAATCTTACGAAAGCGTGGAAGAACAATGGCCATAACAATCAATACGCTTATGCAAACTACAGCAACAAATGCTCCAGTTAGTGCAGTAAGTTGCCAGTTCTTGCCAGCAATTTTACAAATCGCTCAAATAGCTGTAATGGGAGCTTTAACTGCGATTTGCATTCCCATAGAAATTAGAGTTTGTATTTGAGAGATATCGTTAGTTGTTCTAGTGATTAGACTTGGAATTGTAAATTTTAAAATTTCTTCGTCGCTAAAATTCATCGTTTTGTCAAAGAGCTCTTTGCGAAGACTAAATGTAAATCCTGCGGCTGCTTTTGCAGCAAGGTAGCCAGTTGCAATGCTTAGTACAATACTTGCAGCAAGACAAGCAAGCATCTGCCCACCGATGATTCATGTTCTACCGATGTCACCACCGGCGCTGGTTGCAAGAACTGTCATTTCGTCAATGAAGTCTGGAATTTTTAAATCAAAAAATACTTGGCCGCAAATCAGAACACACGCGATAAGAATCATCGTGACTTCACGCTTTTTCATATGTCTGAAAAGTTTAATCAAAATACATCCAACTTGACGAGAGCATATTATAGTCTTAATTTTTGATTTTTCCATAAGAATTTATGCCTAATTTCCTTGTTTTTTGTATTAATTTTTTTGGTATAATAAAGTTACGAATGAGAGAAGTGTACGCACTATAAAATGTAAATTAAAAGGAGCTAAAATGGGTTTTTTCTCAAAGTTCGAAAACAAGATGGAAGATGCTATCGACGATCTTGGAGATAAGTTCTTCGATTCCCCAATTTCACCAGTTCAAATTGCTAAAAAAGCGGAAAAAGAAATGCGTCGCAACAAGATGTTGGGCGCTGGAAAGCAATTTGTTCCAACATTGTATACGGTTTTGGTTAATCCAAATGACGACCAACGTTTGTTTGGTTATTATCCAACTCTTGCAGGTGAGACAGAAACTTACTTAAAAGCAAAAGCTAACGAAAATGGTTTTGCAATGGACGGAGATCCACTCGTTCGTTTTATTGTAGACAATGAGCTCAAGACCGGAAAATTTGATGTTATTGCAGAGGCTGTTGCTGCAGATATTATTGCTCAACTTCGTGCCGAAGAGATGGAACGCTACGGTGTTAACAATAAACCACCAGCTACACCTGCAGCTCAAGTTCAACAGGCTCCTGCTGCGGCTTCGGTAGCTCCTCAAGCTGCTGCTCCTGCACAAGCGCAAGCTCCTGCTCAAGCAGTTAGTAGTCCATTTGCTCCATTTAATCCAGCTCCTGTTGTTCAAGAGACTCCAGCTGTGCAAAATACGCCTGCTCCGGAGCCTACGCCAGCACCAGCACCTACACCTGTTCCAGAGCCTCAACAAGCTCCACTAAAGAATGATGTTCCCATCTCGAGTGCAAAAACAGCTGTGTTTGCTGGTAATTTTGATACGCCAAATGCAAACGCTGCTCCACAGCAAAATGCTGCTGTGCCTCCAGCTACGCTAACTGATCAAAACAGCGGAAGGGTTTATAGCCTAAATGCTGCAACAATAGTTATTGGACGCGAAAATTCATGCAATGTTGTTTTGCCAGATGTCAATGCAAGTAGGCAACATGCTCAAATAACTTATAGTGATGGGCTTTGGGTTTTGAGCGACTTGGGTTCTACCAATGGAACTTTTGTTAATAACCTAGAAATTGCAACACGTGAAATTCATCCAGGCGACATTATTACAGTTGGCGTTACCAAGCTAGCTTTTAATGTTGGCTAGAACTTAGCGAGGTTTATTGTGATAGATATTATTTTACTTGTGGTTAAGTTAGCGCTCATCGCGCTTCTTTATCTATTTTTATTCGCTATTATGAAAACTGGTATTGGTCTTGTAAAAGGCCAGCGTAAAGCCGACAAAGTTTGGAATGTTGCTGTCGAACATGGCCCTAAGGAACTTCGAGGAGTTTCTATTCAGGTAAATGGCCCTGTTATTGTTGGCCGAAGTGCTGGATGCGACATCGTCGTCGGTGCGGGTTATGTTAGTGGCCGCCACGCAAGATTTTCTCTCATGGGAAACGACTTGTTTATTGAAGACCTTGGTTCAACCAATGGTACTGCTGTAAATGGAAAAATTATCGATGGTCCATATAACCTTCGTGATAAAGATATTGTTAGTGTAGGTGATGTTGACATAAGGGTAAGGTATGCCTAAGTTTTCTGATCAAGATATTCGTTACGGTTGCAGAACCGATATAGGTCAAGTGCGCGAGCACAACGAAGACAGCCTTCTGGCCGAAAGTCCACTGTTTGTAGTTGCCGATGGCATGGGTGGACATGCAGCAGGTGAGGTGGCTTCGGAGATTGCTATACAGAGCATGCGTAAAAATGCTCCTCGCGAAGCTGACCCAGATGCACTTGCGAAAGCTGTTGAAAAAGCCAACGAAGAGATTATCAAAGCTGCTTTGGAAGGCAAAGGTAAAGAGGGCATGGGCACAACCATGACTGCTGCTGTTATTGAAGGTAATAAACTTTGCATCGCTCAAGTAGGTGACTCACGTGCATATTTGCTGCATAACGGTAAGATTCAGCAAATTACTCGTGACCATTCTTTGATGGCAGACCTTATCGAGCAAGGACAAATTACTCCTGCCGAAGCCAGGGTGCATCCAAACCGTTCGCTCATTACGCGTGCTTTGGGTAATGACCCCGAGATGTTTGCTGACACATATATGATTGACATCGAAGAGGGGGACCGCCTTTTGCTTTGCAGTGATGGTCTTTCTGGTATGTTGACAGACGATATTATCGAAGGCTGGATGAATAAAATTGCCGACCCTCAAGAATGTGCAAATAAACTTATTGAGCAGGCCAATTATTATGGTGGCGTGGACAACATTACAGTTATTGTTGCTGATATATGTGGTTTTGTTGACGTCAAGAAAAAGAAGTTTAAAAAGTCAAAGAGAAATGCAATTATTATCTGTTTGGCAGCTGTGCTAATTATTGTTAGTGCATGCGCCGGCGGTTTTGCAATCATTAATAATTCAGCTTATCTTTGTGAAGAAGAAGGTTACATATCAATTTATAAGGGTATTCCTGGTACTTTTGCTGGTTTTGAGCTTTCATCAAAAGAATACGGAAGCGATGTTTGGGTAAAAGACTTAAAGGAAAGCACTCAAGAACATTTTAAAGATGGCGTTATAAAGGTCGAAAGCTTAGATGCCGCCTGACGTATTTTAGATAACTACAAGCAGGAAGCGCAAGAGGTAAAAGACCAGCAAAACGTTAAAAATAATTTAAACACAGACACGAAGAAAAAGAAGTAGGTAAATGACAAGAAGATCAACAGAATTATTACTTTTGGGCATAGCTGGCGTTATCGTAATGATAATGTATGGCATGCTTGTTGTTACCAATGGTCTTGAGTTAAACCTTGGTAATGTATTGATTCCAGTTGGTATTATCTTTTCATTTTTAGTGGCCCACTTTGCAGTAAGGAAGTTGGCCCCGTCTTCGGACCCTGTAATTTTGCCAATCGTTTTGGTTTTAACAGGAATTGGCATCACGTTTATCACAAGGTTAGCACCAGAGCTTGCGCTAAGACAGGTTATGTGGCTGCTAGCTGGTGTTATTTTTATGATTATCACTTTGATAGTGGTGAAGAATTTATCGAAGGTGGCCAATTATAAATACACTTTAATGATAGCTGGTTTTGTTTTATTGCTTTCACCACTTATTCCTTTTATTGGACAAGAGATTTATGGTTCAAGAATTTGGTTGAATATTGCTGGTGTTTCGTTTCAGCCAGGCGAAGTTGCTAAGATCGCTATCGCTTTATTCTTAGCTGGGTATCTTGCACATAACAGGGAAATGTTATCTGTTTTTACTCATCAGATAGGCGTTTTTAAGTTACCTGACCTGCGTACCATTACACCATTGCTCATTATGTGGGCGATTTCTGTTTTGATTGTAATTTTCGAAAAAGACTTAGGTAGTGCGCTTGTATTTTTCTCTGTGTTTGTAACCATGCTTTATGTTGCCAGTGGTAAGAAGTTCTATCTTGCGATTGCAGGTGCCTTAGCTGTAATTGCTGGATTTATTTTATATGCATTTTTCGGTCATGTTCAAGACCGTGTTAGCATTTGGCTTGACCCATTTCAGGACCCAACAGGAACTGGTTTTCAGTTGGTTCAATCCTTGTATTCGCTGGCCGATGGAGGCCTCTTCGGTACAGGTATTGGTAATGGTTTATCAACACAAATCCCAGTTGTAGAGAGTGATTTTATCTTTGTTGCTATTACTGAGGAG
>JAZUHG010000060.1:0-32836 GCA_045641605.1 Phoenicibacter sp.
GACTTCGCGATGGAACTCCGCGACCTCAAAACCCCCCTCTAATCTGCCTCAAATCACATTTCGCTACTAAATATTATTAAAACGTGGCTCAAAATGCATTATATGTGTGTTTCTTTAGACAATAATTAAACAAAATGGCACAAAACTCGTTTAATGAGTGAATTTTCTTAAAAATTTAACTCATTTAAGGCGTTTTTAGACAAATTTTGAATAAATAATCAAATATTTCACTCACTAACTAAGATTTGTGGCAAAAATTAACCTGAATATTAGAATATTCACTCACTTAATGCGTTTTGAGCCAATAGAGCGTGTTTTTTTAATGGTTTTTGTATAAGCAGCGGCAAAGATAAAAAGCTAAAGGTATACAGTTCAGTAGAGGCTTTGGTTTGTTGAGAAGAAGTGGATCTGTTAGGAGAGGGCGAGTTGGGAGAAGACTTCGCCGACGTTTTGGGAGATGCAGAGGTCGGCTTTTTGATCCTGCTTGGTTGGGTCGCGGTTGATGATGGCGACGTGCTTTCCCTTGAAGTAGTCGACCAGGCCTGCTGCGGGATAGACAACCAGCGAAGTGCCGGCGATAATCATGAGGTCGGCTTGCGAAATAGCGGCGATGGCCTGGTGCATTACCGAGTTGTCGAGAGGCTCCTCGTAAAGCACGACATCGGGTTTAAGCATGCCACCACATTTGGGACAGCGTGGCACCCCGTCTTCGGCACGTGCGTCTTTAAGAGCTTGAAGGTCGTAAGGTTCGTGGCAAGTCATACAGAAGTTGCGAAGGATTGAGCCATGCAATTCGTAGATATTTTGCGAGCCGGCAGCCTGGTGAAGGCCGTCAATGTTTTGCGTAACAACAGCGCTCAGCTTGCCAGCCTTTTCGAGCTCGGCTAACTTGAGGTGGGCGGCGTTTGGTTTTATGGAGTCGTCGGGAATCATGCGATCAAAGTAGAAGCGGTAGAACTCCTTCGGGTTTTGAATGAAGAAGGAGTGCGAAATGATCATCTCGGGCGGGTATTTGTATTGTTGGTTGTAAAGACCGTCCTGGCTCCGAAAGTCCGGAATGCCGCTCTCGGTAGAAACACCTGCTCCACCGAAGAAAACAAGCTTGCCGCTAGCGCATTCGTTAATCCAATCGTTTAAAGTTTTGATGTCATCCATGACGCCTCCAATCGCGCAAATTCATTATAGCAAAAGTAAAAAGATTGGGCATTTATAAATAATTTCACTATAATAAACCGAGGAAAGGGTGACGAAGCTGAGAGGCTGAAATGAAAGTCTTTAGAAGGCTGACGAAGCCTAGGAAAGGTCGACATGGCAAAATTAAGTGCAGAAGAACAGATGAAAATTATTTCGAGCGGAGCTGCTGGGATAGTTCCCGAGGATGCGATGCTCAAAAAGCTGAAGAAGGGAAATGCCCTCAACATTAAGCTGGGCGTTGACCCAACTGCGCCGGATATTCATCTTGGCCATGCCGTTCCGCTTCGCAAACTCGCGCAATTCCAAGAGCTGGGCCACAAGGTAATTTTAATTATCGGCGATGGCACAGCCCTGATTGGCGACCCGTCTGGTAGAAATTCGACGCGCCCTCAGTTGACGCAAGACCAGATTAAAGCTAATGCAAAAACATATATTGACCAGGCTTTTAAAGTGCTTGATAAAAATAAGACAGAGATTCGTTACAACTCTGAGTGGCTCCTTAAGATTGATATGAAGAAGCTTTTGGAGCTGACTTCGAATTTTACCGTTGCTAGAATTCTTGAGCGTGATGACTTTAGCAACCGTTATAAAAACAACCAGCCCATTGCGCTTCACGAATTTTTGTACCCTGTAATGCAAGCTTACGATAGCGTTATGATTGAGGCTGATGTTGAGCTTGGCGGCACCGACCAGCTCTTCAATTTGCTCGCAGGCCGTGAGCTTATGGAAAAAATGGGTATGGAGCCACAAGTTTGCTTGACGCTTCCGCTCCTCGAAGGCACCGATGGCGTTCAAAAAATGTCTAAGTCTTATGGAAATTATGTTGGCGTTAATGAGCCGGCCGCAGATATCTTCGGTAAGGTAATGTCCATCCCAGACGAGCTTATGCCGAAGTATTTCAGGCTTGCCTCGAGTTTTGCGGTGGACGAAATTGAGAAAATCGAAGCGGGTCTTGCATCTGGTAAGCTTCACCCGAATGAGATAAAACGCCAGCTAGCACGTAACATTGCTGCAATTTATCACGACGAGAAAGCTGCCGAAGACGCAGAAGCCCGCTTTGATAAAATTCACAAAAGTAAGGATATTCCAGACGATATCCCAGAATTTAAGACAAAGCTTGAAACAAATGACGATGGTCAAGTTTACCTTGCTAAACTTCTTGTGGATGCAAAGCTTGCAAATTCTGCAGGTGAGGCCCGTCGATTGATCGACGGTGGTGGTGTAAAAATTAACCAAAAGCCACTTGCGCCTAAGTCATACAACGTCGATCCTCAACTTTTAAAGGATGCTACAATCCAAGTTGGCAAGCGTAATTTCGTCAAAATTTCTTCTTAATTAAATTCATAAATTATTGTCTAGTTTTTGTTGTATTTTTATGGGCTTTTGTTATAATTTGTTGTCTGTGATTCATAGCCATAACAACGTAGTTTAAATGCATCTTTTGGCTGTTCACAAATGTAAAAATGTTTCCGAGGGGAGATTTTATGGATGCAATAATGTTCGTCGTCCAATTTGCTGTAGTTCTTACATGCATATTTATCGGTGCACGTATCGGTGGTATGGGACTTGGCGTTATGGGTGGTCTTGGTATGGTTGTTTTGGTTTTCGGCTTTGGAGACCAGCCTCAAAACCCACCTGTAGATGTAATGTTGATCATTTTGGCCGTTGTAACTGCGGCTTCGACGCTCCAAGCGGCGGGAGGTATGGATTGAATCGTTAACAAGAGTGAAAAAATGCTGCGAAAAAATCCGAAGAGAATTACCTTCTTAGCTCCAATCGTCACTTACTTTTTCACATTCTGCGAAGGCACAGGCCACTGCTCCTATGCAATTTTGCCTGCTATCGCTGAAATCGCAAGAGGTGCTGGAATTCGTCCAGAGCGTCCAATGTCAATCGCGGTTATTGCGTCTCAACAAGCTGTTACAGCTAGCCCAATTGCTGCTGCCACGGCTTCGCTTCTCTCGATTATTTCTGGTGCGAACGTCTCGCTAATCCAGATCATCCTTTGCTCTTTCCCTGCAACTTTTGTTGCTTGCATGATTGGCGCGCTTATCATGAGCCGCTACGGTAAAGAGCTAAATGTTGACCCAGAGTATCAGTTCCGTTTGAAGCTTGGTATGGTTGAGCCTCCAACCGGTAAGGAAGAGGCTGACAACTTCGAGCCAGCTCCTTGTGCAAAGGGTAGCGTTGCAATCTTTTTGGTTTTCTTCGCTATCATTTTGTTGGTTGGGGTTGTCGATGCTATTAGACCTTCATGGACCGATGCCACAGGCAACACCACTTATCTGTCAATGATTGCAGCTGTTGAAATGTTAATGTTGCTCTGCAGTGCAATTATCATCATTTATATGGTTATAAAGCTTGGTAAAGAATCTGTTCAAAAGATCACAAAAGGTTCTGTATGGGAAGCTGGTACCGGTGCTGTTGTTGCAATTTTTGGTGTTGCATGGATGGGTGATACATTCTTCCAAGCAAACAAAGAGTTCATCACAAACAGCATTGCTAATGTTGTATCTGAGATGCCGTGGCTATTCGCAATTGCGCTTTTCGCACTTTCGATTTTGCTATTCAGCCAGGCAGCTACTGTTCGTACTTTGATGCCATTGGGTGTTTCCCTTGGTATTCCTGCTCCACTTTTGGTTGGAATGTTCCCAGCTGTTAACGGCTACTTCTTTATTCCAAACTACCCAACTTGTGTTGCGGCTATTAACTTCGATCGAACGGGAACCACGCACATCGGTAAGTACGTTTTGAATCACAGTTTTATGTTGCCAGGTATGGTTGTCACTGTCCTTTCGGTAATATTCGGAATTGGACTTTCATGTATAGTCATTGGCTTTTAATTAAGGAGGTAATATGCCAAAAGCTACTAAGAAAAAATTTCGAATCGAACACGATTTCTTAGGGGATAAGGAAGTACCAATTGATGCTTATTATGGCGTTCAAACTATGCGCGCCATCGAGAATTTCCCAATCACAGGTTACACGATTGACCGTGCGTTAATTATCGCGATGGGAATTGTTAAGAAGGCTGCTGCCCATGCTAATATGGACATTGGTCTTTTGGATAAGAAAAAAGGCAAGGCTATCATGGATGCCGCTACCGAGGTTATCGAGCACAGTAGCCTTCATGAGTGGTTTGTTGTTGACCCCATCCAAGGTGGTGCTGGAACTTCGATCAACATGAATACCAACGAAGTTATAGCCAACCGCGCTTTGGAACTTATTGGTGAAGAAAAGGGATGTTATGACATCATTTCTCCTAACTCTCACGTAAATATGTCGCAATCTACAAACGATGCATTCCCTTGCGGAATTCACATCGCTTCAATCATCAGGCTTGACCTTTTGGTTGATACATTGCAAAAACTTATTGAGTCTTTTGAGAAAAAAGCATCCGAATTTGGCGACAGCATAAAGATGGGCCGTACCCATTTACAAGATGCTGTTCCAATTAGGTTTGCTCAAGAATTCGAAGCATACGCAACCGTTCTTAAGCGTGACTTGGCCCGCATCAAAAACGTAAAGCACAACCTTTGCGGAGTTAATATGGGTGCAACAGCTACGGGCACAGGTCTTAATGCTTCGCCTCAATACATCAAGCTAGCTGGCGAATACTTAGCCCGCTATTCTAAAAAGCCAATTTATGTCATGGACAACTTGGTTGATGCAACTCAAAACACCGATGCATACACTGAATGCTCGTCTGCACTAAAGGTTTGCATGCTTAATATGTCGAAGATATGTAACGACCTTCGTCTTATGGCTTCGGGGCCAAGATGCGGTTTGAACGAAATCAATTTGCCACCAAGGCAGCCAGGTTCTTCAATCATGCCTGGTAAGGTTAACCCTGTAATGGCCGAGGTTGTAAACCAATCTGCTTTCCAAGTTGTTGGAAATGACCTAACAATTTGCATGGCTAGTGAAGCTGGTCAGTTTGAACTTAATGTTATGGAGCCAGTTCTGGCTTTCAACTTGATTCAATCGATTAATGTAACTCGAAACGCTATGCACACTTTCCGCATTAACTGTGTAGATGGCATTACAATTAATGCTGACAGAGGTAAGGAATTTGTTGAGCGAAGTGTTGGCGTTATTACTGCAATTAATCCTCATATAGGCTATGAAGCAGCTGCTCAAATTGCAAAGGAAGCTATTACAACTGGTAAGCCAGTTCGTGAAATTGTTTTGGACAAAGGCATTTTGTCTAAGGAAGACATGGATATTATCCTCAACCCACAAAATATGACTTCACCAGGTATTTCTGGTTATGAGCTAATTAAGGATCAGCTCAAAAATATGCCCGAGAAAGACTTGCGTCAAGAAGCTAGGGACTTAAAAGCTGCCGAAGAAGATATGTCCATCGCCGAAATGCTTCACGACAACGAAGTCCTAGCCGGAGGTAAAATCATCGGGTAGGCTTTTATGGCTACAAATTCTAAAAATAATAAACAGGATGATGTAGTTGTAAAAGATATATATAGTCGCGTTAGGGTTGCTCAACCCGAAGACAAAATTGTTGACGATCGCGACAAAGGCAAGCATGAAAAACCAACTAATATTTTAGATCCTGATCAGCGCTATAAAGACTTGGTAAAGTCTGCTTCGTATTTAACAGACAAAGACCAAAAGACGCTTAGTAAGGTTTACGAGTTTGCTAAAGAACATCACGCTGATCAAAAAAGAAAATCCGGCGAGAGCTTTTTAGTGCATCCAGTTGAGGTTGCAATAATTCTTGCAGACTTAAACATGGATATTGACACTCTTTGCGCGGCGCTTCTTCACGACACCATCGAAGATACAGATGCTACTCCTGATCAAATCAAAAAGCTTTGTAACGAAGATGTCTTGATGCTTGTTGAGGGCGTCACTAAAATTACCAAAATCGAAGTTGGTTCTGTCTCCGAAAGCCAGGCCCAAACCCTTCGTAAAATGTTTGTAGCTATGAGCAATGACTTGAGGGTTATTGTTATTAAACTTGCTGATAGGCTGCACAATATGCGCACTTTATATGCGCTTAATGAAGACAGGCAAATCTTTAAGGCAAATGAAACTTTGGAGATTTTTGCCCCCATCGCGCATAGGCTTGGCATCGATTCAATTAAATGGGAACTTGAAGATTTAAGTTTCTATTATCTTGAGCCAAACAAGTACAAGCAACTTGCACGCATGGTTGTTGAATCGCGCGAAGAGCGCAATAAATATCTGGATGAAGTTATCAAGATTCTCAAAAAAGAACTTAAAGATAATAAAATTTCGGCAGACATCATGGGTCGTCCAAAACATTTGTATTCGATTTATTCGAAGATGAAAAACAAGGGAAAGGCTTTTAATGAAATTTATGATTTAATTGCTGTTCGTATTATTGTTGATGATGTTAAGTCTTGTTATGCTGCACTGGGTGCTGTTCATGCACTATGAAGCCCCATTCCAGAGCGTTTCAAGGATTACATCGCCATGCCAAAAGCAAACATGTATCAAAGCTTGCATACTAGTGTTATTGGTCCTGCGGCACGTCCTTTGGAGGTTCAAATTCGTACTTCGGAAATGCACAAGACTTCGGAGTTTGGAGTTGCTGCCCATTGGCGTTATAAAGAAAAAAGTACCGCGAGCGATAAAGCTTTGGACAACCAACTTGCGTGGCTTCGTGAAATGGTCGATTGGCAAGATGAAACTTCTGATTCAAAAGAAATGCTCAAGAGTCTTAAAGTCGATTTGGACAAGGCTGAGGTTTTTGTATTTACCCCCGAAGGTGAGGCAAAAAGCCTTCGTGCAGGGTCTACACCAGTAGATTTTGCATACGCTGTACATACTCAAGTTGGTCACCATTGTGTGGGGGCTAAGGTTGATGGCGCAATTGTTCCTTTGACTTATGAGTTAAAGACAGGGCAGCGCGTTGAGATTTTGACACAAAAGTCTGCCACTCCTTCAAGGGATTGGTTGAGTTTTGTTAAGACGCCTTCGGCGAAAAGCAAAATTAGACAATACTTCTCTAAGATGAGTCGTCCAGATGATTTACAAGCTGGTCATGACCTTTTGTTAGCAGAGATGAAAAAACACGGTATGGGTCTTTCAAGTGCCCAGGTATTGCGTGCAATTAAAGAGCTTGCTACAAAACTTGACTTCAAAAATTCGGACGAGATGTTAATTAACATTGGCACCGGAAAAGAAAGCGTTAAAAACATCACAAACAAACTCTTGAAAATGATGGTCGATAACAGCGACAAAAAAGAGACTGATGTTTTGGCGCCAAAGATGCAAACTGGTAAAGATGTCATTCCGAAGATGATGACAAACGTCAACACTCTTACCAAAAAGGCCGCACATACAAGTAGCGGAATTGTTGTTAAGGGTATTGATGATGTTTTGGTTAGGCTTTCGCGATGCTGCAATCCAGTTCCTGGCGATGAAATAATCGGCTTTGTTACCAGGGGAAGAGGTGTTTCCGTTCATCGTAGGGATTGTCCAAATGCAAGTGATTTGCTTAAAGAAACAGACAGGATTATTGAAGTATCTTGAGACGAGAAAAGGGTTAGCGAAAATTCTTACCGCGTTGAAATTATTGTTGAGGCTCGCGACAGGATGGGTTTGCTTAACGACATCACAAATCAAATTGCAGAGATTGGTGCAAACTTTACATCATTTAACGCTAATGCTCATGATGATGGTCATACAAAAATGAATTTCATGTTTGTGCTTTCGGATTTAAGCATGACAGAAAAGCTTACTAAAGAACTTAAGAAAATTGATGGTGTTCTGGCTGTTTATAGGGCTTCGTCGTCTTCTAAGAAAGGGTAGATATGTTTAATTATTTACAAAGATTAGGAAAATCTCTTTTACTTCCAATTGCAACTTTGCCAATTTGCGCAATTTTGCTTGGTGTTGGTTACATTATGGCTCCAGCATCTATGGGCGCTGGCGGAGAGATGGAAGGCCCTATTTATCTTATCGGTTTGTTTTTAACTACTGCTGGTGGTGCTTTAATCAATAATATGGGCATCCTATTTGCCATTGGCGTTGGTGTTGGAATGGCTAAGAAAAATGATGGTACAGCTGGTGTTGCTGCTCTTGTATCGTGGTTGGTTTTTACCACGGTTTTAAGTTTAG
Organism: Phoenicibacter sp.; assembly: GCA_045641605.1. Taxonomy (GTDB): domain Bacteria; phylum Actinomycetota; class Coriobacteriia; order Coriobacteriales; family Eggerthellaceae; genus Equivita. The sequence continues at coordinate 8,302 of JAZUHG010000060.1, forward strand.
ACTCAGCTAATAAAATTATCAATATCAGTGAAATAGATGCAATCGCTTTTAAGAGTATCGCAAACCCATTTATAGGAATTTTAGCTGGTTTGATTGGTGCAACTTGTTTTAATGGTTTAGGATGGATTAAACTTCCAGACTTTCTTGCATTTTTTAGCGGTAAAAGATTTGTTGCTATTGCTTCAACTGTAATTTCTATTGCCGTAACAATTGTTTTACTTTGGGTATGGCCTTGAATTTTTGCTGGGCTTGTTGCCTTCGGTGATTTTATAACGAAGCTTGGTGGAATTGGTGTTGGTCTATATCAAGCAGCAAATCGTTTGCTAATTCCTGTTGGCCTTCATCATGCTCTTAACAATGTATTTTGGTTTGACACAATTGGTATTGGCGATTTGACCAATTTTTGGGCAGGTAAGACATCTGCAGATGTTTCTTGGGATCTTGGCATGTATATGTCTGGATTTTTCCCTTGCATTATGTTTGGAATTCCAGGTGCTTGTACTGCCATGATTGTTCTTTCCAAAGACAAAAAAGCTACATTTGGTATTTTAGGTTCCATCGCATTTTGCGCATTTTTATGCGGCGTTACAGAGCCATTTGAGTTTTTGTTTATGTTTATCGCTTTTCCTCTTTATGTAATTTATGCTTTATTAAGTGGAATTTTTGGAGTTATAACTTATTTTGTCGGCTTTAGGGCAGGCTTTTCATTTAGTGCTGGTTTGATTGATCTTGTATTTTCATCAACGCTTCCTGCTGCGCAAAATACATGGATGATCATACCTCTTGGAATTGCTGCTTTTGCAATTTACTTTTTTGTATTTTTCTTCTATATCAAAATATTTAAAGTTCCAATTCCAGGAAGTGGCGAAGTTGCAGCCGCAGCAAAACGTGTTGCCGATTCCGTTAAACACTTCGCTAAAAAAGCAACCGACGAGAAGAGCCAATTCGCTTTGATGGCCGAAGCTTTATTGCAGGCTGTTGGAGGCAAAGAAAATATCGAAAGTGCCGAGCATTGCATTACAAGACTTCGTCTTGTCCTAAAAGATGCAAAGATTGTTGACGAAGACAAAGTAATGAAGTGTGGTGCTAGCGGTATTGTTCGTCCAACAAAGAATGCTTGCCAGATTGTTATTGGAACCAAAGTTCAATTTGTATATGACGAATTTGAAAAATTGCTAGACGATGAACAGAACGAAGAAGAATAATTGATACTTAGCAATGTAAATATTTTTACACGTGAATGTCAATTTCAAAATGGTGCTGTTGAAGTTGAAGATGGCAGAATTAAACAATTAATTTTTGACGACAGCTTTGATTCGAGTAACGCCACCGATTGCAATGGCAATTATTTAATTCCGGGCTTGATTGATATTCACATTCATGGTTGTAATGGTCATGATATTTGTGAGGGCAGCCCTGAGGCCTTCGATGCCATTACCGACTATGAAATTCAAAACGGAATTACAAGTATCTGTCCTGCTACCATGACATATCCAGAAGACACACTCATGCCTGTTATGGAGGCAGTTTCTAATTACAAAAATGAATCTGGCGCAGAAATTTTGGGAATCAATATGGAGGGTCCTTTTATTAGTAAGGAAAAAGTTGGCGCCCAAAATCCAAACTACGTTCAAGAACCAAACGAGGCTTTTGTTAAAAAATTAAACGATGCTTCCAACAATAAAATTAAATTGATCGACATTGCTCCAGAGGTTGATGGCGCTCTCGATTTTATTAAGAAGATGTCTAAGGATTTTGTTATTTCTGTTGCACATACAAATTGCAATTATGAAACAGCAAAGCAAGCTTACAACTTGGGAGCGAAGCATTTGACTCACACATTCAATGCCATGCCTCCCATTCTGCACCGAAGTCCAGGCCCCATTTTGGCTGCTAGCGAGGCTTGTGCTAATGCAGAACTTATTTGCGATGGTCAGCATGTAAGTTATGCCTCTGTGCGACTTGCGTTTGGCTTGTTTAAAAATAGCCTTTGTTTGATATCTGATAGTTGTGAGGCTACCGGTCTTGAAGATGGACAATATTCTTTGGGCGGCCAAGACATCGTTAAGTTGGGAGATAAGGTTGTGCTAAAAGATGCACAAGATACAATTGCGGCAAGCGCTACAAATTTGTTCGCTTGTTTAAAGCATGCCATTTTTGATGCTCAAATTAACAAGGAACAAGCCATTGCTGCAGCCACAATTAACCCTGCCAAAGCAATTGGCGCAGACAGCCTTTATGGTTCCGTTGAACCAGGTAAATATGCCGATTTCTTATTACTTGATGATAAATTTGACTTAAAAGCAGTTTATAAAAAAGGAAATATAATTTGCTAATTAACTTTTACGATATTGGGATTAATGCTTGCGTAATTATTGGATCATATTTAATTGGCAGTATCTCTCCGGCAATTTATATTTCAAAACTTAAAGGTAAAGACATCATGAAAGAGGGCAGTGGTAACGCGGGAGCCACAAATGCTTTGCGCGTTTTGGGTTGAAAGCTTGGCTTGTGTGTCTTCGGGCTTGATTTTCTCAAAGGCTTTGCCACTACATTTTTAGTCTTGATGTATTTGGGAAGTTTTGCAGGAAATTTGGCTGCTGTAAGTGTAGTTTTGGGACACGTTTATTCTGTTTATCATAAATTTAAAGCCGGCAAAGGTGTGGCTCCAAGCATTGGAGTTATGTTTGCAGTGGATTGAAGAATTGCCTTAATAGTTTTGGCTTTTGGTTTGTTGCTTGTTCTAATCACAAGAAGGGTAAGCGTTGGCTCTATCAGTGCAGCCTTCGTCTTACCATTTCTAACATGGTTTTTTTGCAAGCCATTTTTTGTATTTTCAATAATCATTGCGGCACTAATCATCTTTAACCATCGCTCAAATATAAAAAGACTGTTTAAAGGCGAAGAGAAAAAATTGTTTTAATGTTATAATTTAATCGTCAAGGAGAAACAATGGCAAGAGAAAAATTTAATTACTTAAATAAGTTTCGTGAGCTAACAAAAAAGGCTATTGAAGAGTCGGAAATCCTAATTGATATTTTCGAAAACTTCGATGGCGCCGAAAACATGCTTGAAGATATGCAAAAAGCTCATGAGATTGAGCATGCTGGCGATGATGTAAACCATGCAATTTTTAGACAAGTAGCAGCGGATTTTATCACCCCAATAGACCGCGAAGACATTTTGTCATTGGCAGGAAACCTCGACAATGTTTTGGATGCAATTGAAGTTGCAATCCAACATATTTATATGTATGACATTCATAGCGTCCATGAAGATGCAATCGAATTTGCAAAATTGGTTAACAAAGCTTGCGTCGCATTGGATGAATGTATCGAAACTCTATATAAACTTAAGATTGGCTCTGGCAAACTTCGTGAGAAAATTGTTAAAGTCAACGAAGTCGAAGAGGCAGCCGACATTTTATACATGGATGTTATTCGTAAGCTCTATACCCAAGACCATGACAAGCCAGTTAAAATCATGGCTTGGTCTAGGATTTTCCACAATATGGAGGATGTCTGTGATGCGTGCGAGCACGTTACAGATGTCGTTATGTCTGTATTATTAAAAAATTCATAAATTACCGAAGTCGTTGGTGGCTTCGGAGGTGTTGGCGGTGTGGGGTTTGGCCCCTTACTAACCGTCAAGTAAATTCTTGAATCTTGAACACCTTGGCTCATAACAATGTTTGCAGGAACTGTATCTGAGTATTGGTAAACAATCGCTAAGTTATATGCCGAAAGCACAGCCTTCGCTTGGTCGATTGACATTCCAACAACGTTAGGTGCCTTCGCTAGTCTTTCGTCTTCTGTCTCAATATGTAAGTTTTCTGGGGTCTTTGTATACTCTGGGCTTTCAACTTCTGGGAAGTCTACAATTTCTTCGCCGTCATGAATTGTATCCATTATTTCTTTGAACAAAGCATTGCAAGTTACATTCGATGAAGTTGGTGTGTAGTCGCGCTTGCCAATCCAAGTTGAGCAAACAACTTTTGGTGTGTAGCCAATTAATGTATGGTCGCGCCAGTCTTCCGAAGTACCAGTTTTACCTGCTACAGGTTGCTTATTTGCAAGTTGCGCGCTGGTTGCAGTACCTTGGGTAAAAACAGTCTTTAGTGTTTTGGTTATGGCGCCAGCTACCTTTTCGTCAATGACTTGTTTGCCGTTGTCTTCGTTTTCGCTTTCGTCATAAGAATAAATTTCTTCGCCGCTTGCCGTTTCAATTCTAAGGATAGAAACAGGTTCGTGATATGTACCGCCGTTGGCTACTGTTGCGTATGCGCTAGCCATCTCTACTGGGTTGATGTCTGCAACTCCAAGAGTAAGCGTGGTTACCAAAGGAAGGTCTGCTTCTTTGATCCCAAGTTTGCGAGCCATATCAATTACGTTTTGAGTTTCAACTTTTTGTTGGAGCCTTACAAAACCAGTATTCGAAGACACAGCCGTCGCGCCTTGAATAGTTTTTACGCCATAGCTAGCGCCTCCAACATTTCTAATTTGTACGGTACCAATGTTCATTGGACTTGTGCAATCCAGCGTGTATTTATCTGGGTCATAGCCTTGCTCAATAGCAGTTGCTAGAGTGAAAATTTTAAATGAAGAACCAGTTGGCCGTCCTTTTGAAGTTGCAATGTTGTATTGGTGAGTTTGGTAATCATCACCACCAACCATACCTGTGATGTGGCCATTACTTGGGTCCATCGTAACGGCAACGCTTTCGGCACCCTTCTCAAGTTTTTTGTTTTGGTTTGCACAACCCAACTCGCAAGCGTCTTGATGTTTAATGTCTAGCGTTGTATAAATTTGGAAGCCACCTTCAAAAATTTCGGCGTCCGAATAATTCTCTAAAATTTGCTCGCGAACATAACTTGTAAAGTATGGGTACTTATAATTCTCCGAAGGGTCATTCCAACTTATGTTCAACTCAACCGGAGCCTCAATTGCTTTTTGATAATCTTCGTCACTTATTACATTATCCTCATGCATCCTGCCCAATACCAAGTTTCTGCGAACTTTGCAAGCGTCTGGGTTGTTGGTAGGTGCAAGGTATGTTGGCGATTGCGGAATGCCAACCAAAGTTGCAGCTTGAACAAGTGAAAGCTGGTCTGGCTCTAAAGAGAAATAATGTTTAGAAGCCGCTTTAATACCGTAGCATCGGTCGCCATAGTTAATAGTATTTAGGTACATGAGCAAAATTTGATCTTTGTCATAAATTGTTTCAATCTTTGTGGCAAGAATCATTTCGGAAATTTTACGCTCAAGAGTTATGGCTTGCATCTGGCTTGTAAGAATTGTGTTTCTTGTAAGTTGCATTGTGATGGTGCTACCACCTTGTGTGTTTCCTCCACTCAAAATTGATCCAGCTGCTCTGAATAAGGCAAAGAAATCAATGCCGCGGTGATAATAAAAACGTGCGTCCTCAACAGCTATTGTAGCTTTCATGACATTTGGAGAAATGTTGTCTAAGCTGGGGACAGGTTCGCGGTTTTCAATTTGAAGTTCAGCCAGGACCGTTTCGTTATCGGCAGCATAGATCTTAGAATTTTGCGCGAGATTAAAAACTTTTGAATCGTCGAAGTCGCTAAACTTCATTGATACTTGAATTGTAAATATGACCAAGAAAACAACAGCGGTTGCAAACAATGCACCCATCAAAATTAACATAACTTTGACAAGCTTATTTATTGGGGTCTCTTCGTGTATTTTAAATTTTTGTACTAATGACATTAATTAAACCCATTATTTTGAGAGAGTTTGTTGTATCATTCGCCACTTTTTTTGATAGTGCGCTTCTGAGTTTTTAGGTCAAGGGACACAAGACCGTAGCGGTTTTTGTAAGCGTTGCGCCAACTTCAATTATCAATATAAGTTCATATGTGATAGCCAAAGCAATTTGCACCCGCTTGAATGCCTTTATGCAGGCACTTTAAGTGGTCTTTTACGAAGTCGATGCGATAGTCGTCTTCGATTTTACCATCTGGGTTGCGGAAGCGTTCTTCGCCTTCGACACCCATTCCGTTTTCGGAAACATAAAAAGGAATATTCCCGTAATTTTTAATTATGTTATCGCAAATGTCGTAAAGACCTTCGGGGTAAATTTCTCATCCGCGGTATTTGTTCATTTTTGCCATCGGCCAAGAGTAACTTTCAAAATATTTCTCTGGTAAAAACACATCGCTTTTTAATTCTTTCTTCCTTGCCTGTGCGCGTCTTGGACAATAATAGTTGATGCCCAAAAAGTCTGCGGTGTTATCGCGAATGGCTTCTAAATCTCTTTGCTCATAAGTTGGCATTACATCGTTTTGTTTTAAGATTTCAACCAGTTCTTGAGGATATTCGCCAAGCACCGAAGGGTCCAAGAAACTTCGGTTATAGAAGAGATCTTGAATATTTGCAGCTTCCAGGTGCTTTTTGCTGTAGTTTTTAGGATAAGTTGGCGTCAAGTTTAGAATAATACCAATGGAGGAATCTTTATTGTTTTCCATCTTCCTAAATTCTTTCATAGCCAAAGCACTTGCAAGCATCTCATGGTAAGCAACTTGAATTGCACGCTTTCCATCTTTTACGCAAGGGTAGTGATAATCATTTAGGTAACCCATCTCTGGCGTGACAACAGGCTCATTGAAAGTTGTTCAAAAATTAACTTTGCTTCCAAATTTCTCAAAGCAAGTTTTTGCATACTTTACATAATAGTTAACAACATCACGGCTTTCCCATCCACCAATTTTTTGAGCCCACATTGGCATATCGAAGTGGTGGAGGTTCACTATTGGCAAAATTCCATTTGATATAAGCTCATCAATTACTTTATTATAAAAGTCAACTGCTTTCTCATTTAATTTACCTGTATTATCTGGGAATATTCTGCATCATTGAAGGCTTAGTCTAAACGAATTTAGACCAACCTTTCGCATAAGCTTAATATCGTATTTATAGTTGTCATAAAAAGTAGACGTGTCCTTTGGGCCAACTTGATTAAAAAATAGCTCAGGGCTTTTCTCGTATCAATAATCTCAAATGCTTTGGCCCTTACCATCACGATTGGTTGCGCCCTCGCTTTGAGGGCCACTACTAGCAGCTCCTCATAAAAAGTTTTTAGGAAATTCGTAAGTTAGAGTCATAAATTCCTTTTATTTAGCTAATTCGTCTGCAAATTCTAAAACAGCGCTTCCATCAACTCTACCATATAAAGTAGCTGGAATAACATCCATTGGAATTCCCAATTCGTCTGCTTTTGGCTGGATTTTTGTAGCCAAAAAACGCATCTGTGGTCCAAGAAGTAAAACGTCGCATTCTTTCATTGCTTCGTCTAATTCACCTTGGCCAACTGCCCAGATTTTGTCATCGCGACCTTCGGCCTTTGATGCATCAATCATTTTGTTAACAAGTAAACTTGTCGACATTCCCGCAGAGCATGCTAATAAAATTTTCATAATTACTCCTTTTATTTTTTCTTAGTAGTTGTCTTGCTCGACGTATTTTTCGCCGATGTTTTTGTTTTAGTTTTTGGCTTAGATTTTACTTTAGCTTTAGAGTCTAGTTCTTCAACTTTAGCTATGGCAGCCTCACCAGCGGCTTGCTTTGCTTCGCTAGCTGCAATGATTTTATTTAGAGCATTTGTTGCAATTTTGGTGCTTTCTTCTCTTCGCATTCTTTTATCAATTGTAAGCAAGAATGGCAGCCATAATAATCCGTCAATCGCCATTTGAACTGCTTGCAGCGCTGCACCTTGTCACGAATTTGTTGCAAGAAATCCATTTAAAAAGACGGGCGTTGTTCATGGCAGCAAAACACCAGTAGTATAAGGAACAAGGCCAAATCACATGGCATAATAAGCAACAACTAAATTAACAATTGGAATAAAGATCCATGGAATAATAAATAATGGGTTGAAGATAATTGGCATTCCAAAAATAAATGGTTCATTAACGTTAAAGATGCCAGGAGCTAGAGCAAGTTTACCTATTCCTTTGAACTGTTTTGATTTACAAAATACAACAATTAATACTATGACAATTAATGTAGCACCGCTACCACCAAGACCAACAGTAAATACCTCCATAAATGGTTTTGTAATAATGTATGGTAGTTGATCGCCTGCATTATAGGCGTTGTAGTTTTCGAGCATTAATGTATTTCAAATTGGATCCATACATGAATTAATAATTGTTTGCCCATGAAGTCCGAAGAACCAGAAGAACTGGACAAAGAATATAGCAACAATTGCAGGTCCAATACCAGAACCCATTGCAACTAATGGTGCCTGTACGCATTCGTAAATAAATGTAAAAACATCTTCCCAAAGAGTAAAAGTGAATAAAATTCTTACTACTAAAAATACAACAAGGCAAATTGTTGCCGGAATTAAAGAAGCAAAACTTTTTGAAACTCCAGGTGGAACTTGCTCCGGCATTTTTATTTGCAGATTCTTTTTGGAAAGCCAGCAGAACAATGCCGATGCTCCAAATGATGCAAACATAGCGACAAACATTCCCTTTGCACCTAATTGATCTGTAGTAAGAGCAACTGCAGCTTTAGCAACTATATTACCAGTTAGTTCACCATCTGCATTTGCTTCCATGATGTTGCCAGACCACCATGGGGCAAGAACCATAAATGCACATACACAAACTGCAGCTCCAAATAAGCTGTCAACTTCCTTGTATTTTGCATAGTAGTAACCAATACCAATACACATAAATAGCGACAGCGCATTAATTGTTGCGTTACTTGCTGGCGCTAAAAGTGCTTTCCAATCTGCAGCAAGCTCGTCGCCAATTACGTAGTTTAAAAATGGAAAGTTTCCAATAATTGTTACAAGTGAACCAAAAATAATAATAGGAAAACAAATGAAAAACGCATCTCGAACAACACAAAGAAAAGTGATTGTGTTAAACTTATCCGCAATTTTCATCATTGGTTCTTGAACTTTGTCAATTAATTTATTCATTATTCCTCCCTCATAAACACAACCTAAAATTTTACCACAACTTTTGTTTATAATATGTGGCGTGAGCCAAAGCGAAAAACATATCGAAATCCTGGCTCCTGCTGGTAATTTTAAGGCATTGCAAGCAGCTGTTTGCGCAGGTGCAAATGCAGTTTATCTTGGTCTAGACCATTTTAACGCACGTCGAGGCGCTGACAATTTCACTCTCAAAAATCTTAAATCCGCATGCGACTATGCACATCTTCGTGGCGTGAAAATTTATCTCACGCTAAATATTATTGTTTTCGAAGATGAGTTTAACACTGCTATGCAAATGGCATATGATGCTGCCGATGCCGGTGTGGATGCTTTTATCGTTCAAGACTTGGGAATTGCTCGCGCTATTGTCGAAGAAGTTCCGCATGTACCATTGCATATTTCTACTCAGATGAACATTCACGACGAAGCCGGCCTTCGTGCTGTTGCCAGTCTTGGCGCATCTCGCGTTTGCCTTGGCCGTGAGTGTTCGCTCGAACAAATTGAAAAGCTTTGCACGATTGGCCATGAGCTTGGTGTGCAAATTGAGACCTTCGGCCACGGCGCTCTTTGTATATGTTACTCGGGGCAGTGCCTTATGTCTTCGATGATTGGTGGCCGCTCTGCAAATCGCGGCACTTGCGCGCAAGCTTGCCGCTTGAATTATGAACTCCACGAAGGTGAGGCCAGCCTTGGTAAAAAGCGCGCCGACGAAGACGACAAGCGTGGCGAGTATTTGCTTTCGCCAAAAGATTTGTGCACCATCGAGATTTTGCCGAAGTTGCAAGCCGCGGGAGTGGCGTCGCTCAAAATTGAAGGCCGAATGAAAAACCCGGAATATGTCTTCGAAGTTGTGAGTGTTTACCGTCAAGCAATTGACAGGCTTTATAAAAATGGTTCCGAAGATTATGCTCCAACCATAAAGGAAATAACCAGGTTGCAGGAGGCTTTTTCGCGTGGATTTACTACCGCTTATATGGAAGGTCATCGGGGTAATGAGATTATGAGTTATAAGCGACCAAACAATCGCGGTATTAATATTGGACGCGTCACTGGTGTCACGTCTACAAAACTTTTTGTTGATACAAAGCAAAAGTTGAATGTTGGCGATGTGCTTGAGATTTGGACCAAGCGCGGCCGCTCTACAATTAAGGTTGACAAGGACACAAAATTCAAAGGTGCCACCGCGCAATTTTTGCTTAACACAAAAGACCCAAGCATGCGAAACATTCGTAAGAGCGACAGAGTCTTTAGGGTCCGAAGCGCCGCAACCGCCTTCGAAGTCGACGAATTTCAACCCAAGATTCCTGTGGATTGTAAGCTCAGCCTTAAGATTGGCCAACCTGCCACTATAGAGGTATCACCCCTGCTAGAACCCACCTCCGTCCCCAAGGTCCCAAGGGTTAAGCACGCCTCAGGGACTGTCGAAGCCGCACGCACCAAAGCTGTCACCCCCGACGAAGTCCGTGAACATATTGACCGCCTCGGTCAAACGCCGTTTCGTCTTAACAACTTCGAACTTGAGCTTGACCAAAACGTTGGCATAGGATTTTCGGCCCTTCATCACTTGCGCGCCGAAGCTCTCAAAAAGCTGGAAGCAGAAATTTTAACATCGCCTTGCACAAGCCTTGGCACTCGCAAAGCTAAAAAACTTGTCAAAAACAACATCCCAAAGAAGGACGCACTCTTGCTTACTTCGGACGAGCTTTTTACCAAGAGGGAATTTTGTGACAAGCTGGGCCTCGTCTTCGACAACATCAATTCTGGGACAAACTTCGAGGTAGGCCCTCACATTCCTGTCGTCAACAGCGAGGCTGTCTATTACTTTAAAAACCTTGGCGCCAAACGCATTTGGCTTTCGCCAGAAATGACAATGGACCAAATTAAAGAAATTACGAAACACTTCCCAGAAATGTCATTCGGCCTTTTTATCATGGGGCCGCAAGAGTTAATGATTACTCGTCATTGCATCCTCATGAGTCTCGGTAATTGTAAACAAGATTGCAAAAATTGCGAACGCCGAAGCAAAGCACACTACCTCCTCGATCGCAAAGGCTACGAATTCCCAGTTACAACCGATGAAACGGGTCGAAGCCACATCTACAACAGCGTCTCCCACGACCTATGCCACGCCATTACTGAACTCCGCGAAGCCGGCGTCGACACCTTCCTCATTGACACAACACTAATGAACGAAAAACAATCCAAAGATGCTGTTAATCGTGCAAAAAAATCAATCGATACCAAAGTAGAAAAAACCCCAAACACTACTACTGGACATCTTTTCCGTCAGGTTCTCTAACAATGAGTCCGGGTGGTTTTGATTTTTTAATTTCAAGAATAATCTTAAAAATATATTCTGCCTGGCAGGTAAGCTGTTAATTGTATATTGGAATTAAAAAACCTAAACCCGAAGGTGGCGGGATGTAAGGGACTTGAACCCTCGACCTCTGGCGTGACAGGCCAGCGCTCTAAACCAACTGAGCTAACACCCCGCGGTTGCTGACGTGAAGTCAGCGAAGTGGTAGTATAGCGTTTTTGCAAATCGGGCGCAAGCAAAAATAAAAAATTTTCGAAAATAATTCGTCAAGCATTATAATAGTGGGAAGTTTGATAGGAGATTTTATGTCAAAGAGTCACATTACAAAAATTTTTGTCTCGCTTGCATGTGTGTTGACCTGCTGCTTCGTCCTTGTAGGATGCAATGGTCAAAACGCAATCCCAACGGCCAACGATATGGAGAAGGCTGCGACTTCGGCCTACTTCGCGGAAGTTAATAGTGTGGTTGGCGAATTTAAGGGCGCGCTTGCGGATTTCCCAGCCGATGTCAAAGACAAAAATGTGACCGACATGAAGGATAAGCTCGAAGCCAGCCAGAAGATTCTCGACAAGTTTAATGCTATTGAGGCGCCGCAAAATTGTACGGACATTCACAAGAATTATGGCGATGGTTTGCTTCAGATGCAGCAGGCTCTTTCGGACTATGTTGCGGTTTATTCCAGCTTTGTTAATGGTGAGCTTGGCAACGACGTTCTAAACCAGCGCGTCGCCAGCATTCAAAATTCTTACAATATTGGTCTTGACCTGCTGAATAAGGCAGACAAGCAAGCCGCTGAAGCCACTAAGTAGCTAGCGCCTCGCCTCAAAAAAATCACTCAAAATTTTGGCACAGTCATTGGCCATCACGCCAGGAGTCACATCGAAGTTGTGGTTGAGCCGAGTATCGCTGTGCACATTATAAAGGGTACCAAGCGCGCCAGCCCTTTTGTCGAAGGCCCCGAAGACACAGCGCTTCACCCTCGCTTGATGCATCAGTCCCGCGCACATCACGCAAGGCTCCAAAGTCACATAAATAGTACAATCGCTCAAACGCCAACGGCCGAGTTTCTCCGCGGCTTCGCCGATCGCTAAAAATTCCGCATGCGCCGAAGGCGAGGACAGTCTCTCACGTTGGTTGTACGCCTTCGCCACGACCTCGCCATCTTTAACAACCAGCGCGCCAACCGGAACTTCGCCGGCTTCGGCAGCATGTTTTGCGAGGTCAAGAGCAATTTTCATGTAATCGGTATCGGTCATGGGCTCATTATACTAAAATTTCGCGCGCCGCATTGGCTTATGTGTTAAAATTCTCGCTTGCGCGGAGGAATGGCCGAGTGGTTGAAGGCGGCAGTCTTGAAAACTGTTGTGCCGCAAGGTACCGTGGGTTCGAATCCTACTTCCTCCGCCATTTTTTTGCGGGTGTCGCCAAGTGGTAAGGCATAAGCTTCCCAAGCTTATATTCGCGGGTTCGATCCCCGTCACCCGCTCCATTTATAATAAAATTGAGGTGAATGATGAGCAATATCGGAAAAACAATAAGTGATTTGGATTTAAAATCAAAGGGAAGAATTTGGTTGATACCTGGATTATTATGCGGTTTATTTTCTAGTGGTATTTTTGGTTCTGCTTTATTAGCTTGGTTTTATCCATTGTTTTTATGAAAGACTACAGTTTCAACAAAAAAAAATAATGTATTAAATTATGTTTTAATTGGATTAGTTATTTGAATTACAGCAAATTTTAAATTTTTTGGAATGATCGAAGGTGAAGATTTGTTGTTCCATGCATTGCTATTTCTTACATCACCTTTATTTTATCTTCCTCCATTTATTATTGCAGGCATTTTATATAGGAAACTTAGTAATAAAATTCTAAGAATACTGTTACTTCCAGCTTTATGGACAATTGCAGATTGACTTACATCCACTATTGGATTTGGGGCTTTTGCATCAATTGCTAATTCTCAAATTAATTTTACTACCTTTATGCAACTTACTTCATTAACTGGTTTTTATGGCTTAATATTTTTCATGGTTACCGTATCAACTTTTATTGTTGAAGTTTGAAACAATGGTTTTCATATAAAAGGAAATAAGCAGATGAAACATGCTCTCGTTTTTATAGTTTGTTTCGTGGCCAGTGTATTTCTTTATGGAACATTTCGATTGTCAACAAATTCCACAGCAGGAGACACAACAAGAGTTGCTTCCATTCAAAATTTTTATAGCGCTAAGGATTTTGTTGGTCATGATAAACTTCTTCAAAAGTTTTCCGACGAAAATTTTGAAACCATGTTAAGCGGTATGTCTAAAGATGTAGAGTTGGCTAAAAATGGCAATGCAAAAGTTGCACTGTGGCAAGAAGTATGCTTTCCTGTCAGAGAAAATAATCTCCAAAAATTAATTAGCCACGCTTCTGAGCTCGCAAAAAAATACGATATCGCCCTTATTGTGCCTATTGATACTATTATGAATGACGGCTCAGTATTAAATCAACTTGCTTTGATAAACAAAGACGGAAATTTAGAATCCATGTATAAAAAGGTAAATTTAGTTCCTTTCGTAGAAACATCAACTTATGAAAAAGGATCAGATGATATATCTTGTATGAAAGTAGATGATGTTAATATATCTTCATGTATATGTTTTGATGCTCTTGACCCTATATTGATTAATTCTAGTATTGATAAATCAACAGATATTTTGTTAGTTCCTGCTTGAGAATGGGAAATAATATCAAATTATGCTGGTCCAAGTTCAATTTTTAGAAGCGTTGAAAATGGAATTTCTTATGTTAGAAATACATCAAATGGTGTTACTTTTGCCGTAGATCAATTTGGAAGACCTTTAACTTGACATAAAACAAATAATTCTAATGAAGAAGTTGTATTTTCTGATGTTCCAGATAGCAATGTGTTTACCGTATACAAATATGTAGGAAATTGATTAATTTATGTTTGCTGTGCTTACGTTTTATTTGTTTTGGGATATGTTGTTGTATCTGGCTTTAAACGTAAGCGCCATTAATTGAGTATAATATGTACAATGATGATAACTAATTCAAAAACATTAAAGATTATTTCGCCGGCAAAGGTTAATTTGTTTTTGGCTGTGGGCGAGAAGCGAGGCGACTTTCATCCTGTTTTGAATGTCATGCATACCTTATTGCTACATGATGTTCTCTACATTAATTATGAAAAAGCTGACATAACTAAAATTAAAATAGAGTTTTTGGAGAATGAAGATTCCAACGGGGAAGTTCCAAATATTAAATTGGAAGATAATCTTATTTTTAAGGCTATTGATGCTTTGGCAAATAAATCAAATAAAAATTTCAAGATTGATGTTTTTGTAGAAAAAAATATTCCTCTTCAAGCTGGTCTTGCTGGAGGTTCTTCGAATGCTGCTGCTGCCTTAATAGGTGCATCTAAAATCTTTGGTATTGACGAAGACACAGTCTGTGCTGTTGCACGTGATGTCGGAACGGACGTTTCATTCTTTTTGAATGGTGGATGTGCTCTCTATACTGGTCGCGGAGAAAAGTTCGATCACAAGATTTCGCCTATTAATAGAGAAGTTGTTTTGCTTCGTCCATTTAATGACGAAGGCCTTTCAACCAAGGCTGTTTATGATCAATTTGACAAGATGGATGTAGCTTCTGATTTTAATGCTGAATTCCCAACGGAAAATTGTGATTGCCAAAATCATAATCATTCTCATTCCTTAAGCCTTGAAGAGGCAACACAACAGCTTCAGTTTGCAGATAATGTTCCTTTGTTTAATAATTTGGCTATGGCTTCCGAAGCTCTAGCACCAAGTTTGATAGAAATACGAAATTGACTAGGCGAAAAGTGTGGTAATGAAAATGTCCTTCTTTGTGGCAGTGGAAGTGCAAGTTTTGCAATTCCGGGAGATGAGACTGAGGCTTCGGAGATCGTAGAGGAAGCTCGCGCAAAAGGTTATTGAGCAATTGTTACTCAATTAGCTAACGTAAAAGCTAGAATAGTACCAAACGTTACAGAGTATTAGGAGTTTTGCGATGATGTTTTTTGTAAGAATGATTAGGCTTGTTCCGTTGGTTGTAATATTGCTAGTGGTTGGTTTGATTATTTATCTTGTTGCGCAAGCGAAATATTCTCCTAATCGTGCAAAAGCCATCGTCATTAAAGTCTCCATTTGAGTTTGCAGTATTCTCACTGGATTTTTCTTGCTCTGGTGTTTATACGCTGCTTTGGATGGCAACATTCCAGCTCTTGAGTTGTTCTTGTCTTTCGCAACAGTCCCCGCCGTCGGACTTTTGATCACTTTTATTTGCAGAACAGTGTTTTTTAAGCATCATCCAAAGTATAAGCATCAAGCAAAAAAGACCAACCGCAATGAATCTTTTGTCGAGTTTTGAAAGAAACGTATTGTTAAATTTCTTACAGAAATTATTTCTAGTAAAATCCCAAAATAAATTTTTGGTTTAAAATCGTAGGTTTTTGTTAATATACGTGTTCCTGGCGATTGGCAGATGGGCTTGGCCTGCTAGGAAATGTGTTGGAAGCCCCGGAGGAAAGAGGTCGTCATGGCCGAAAATCTTAAGATCAAGAATACATCAGTTATTGATACAACTGGTCTTGAAAAATCCGAAGAAGAAATTAATAAAGTTGTCGATGGTGCAAACATTTCGTTTGACGATAATGACATTGTTACTGGTAAAGTTGTAAAAATCGAGCACGACGAAGTGTTGGTTGACATCGGCTTTAAGAGTGAGGGAGTTATCCCGCTCAAGGAGCTAAGCATTCGTAAAGATGCAAACGCCGAAGACATCGTAAATGTTGGCGACGAGATTGAAGCTCTTGTTGTTCAAAAAGAAGACAACGAAGGTCGCTTAATTTTGTCTAAGAAACGTGCCGACTATGAGAAAGCTTGGAACAAAGCAGCTGAAAGTTACAAGAGTGGCGAAATTGTTACAGGTGAAGTTATCGAGATCGTCCGCGGCGGTTTGATTCTAGACATTGGCTTGCGTGCATTTTTGCCAGCAAGTTTGGTCGACATTCACCGCGTTTATGACTTGGACAACTACCTTGGAACTATGGTTGAGGCTCGAATCATCGAGATGGATAAGGTTCGCAACAATGTTGTTTTGAGTCGTAAAGTTTTGCTCGAGGAAGGCTTCCACAATGAGAAGGTTGCTGTTCTTGAGAAGTTGGCTCCAGGCATGAAGCTTAAAGGTAAAGTCAGCAGCATCGTTGACTTCGGTGTTTTCGTTGGCTTGGGCGTAATTGATGGTTTAGTTCACATTAGTGAGCTTAGCTGGGATCATGTTAGCCATCCAAGTGAAGTTGTTAGCGTTGGCGACGAAGTCGAGGTTGTTGTTTTGGACGTCGACCACGAGCGCGAGCGCATCTCTCTTGGTATTAAGCAAACTACCGAAGACCCATGGCTCAAGCTTGCTGGCGAATATCCAATGGATTCTATCCACGAAGTTGAGGTTACACGTCTTGTTCCATTCGGTTCATTCGTTAAGTTTGAAAATGATGTTGAAGGTTTAATTCACGTTTCTGAACTTGCTCCAAAGCATATCGACAACCCTGCTCAAGTTGTTCACATTGGTGACAAAATTCAAGCTAAGGTTGTTGGTGTTAACGAAGAGAAGCACCGCATTTCACTTTCTATGCGCGAAGCAGCGGAAGAACTTGGATTTGAGATTGAAATAGAAGAGATGCTTCCAGAGAACGTTACCGCACGTAAACGCAGTAAAACTGTAGATGCTGGCGACGCTGAAGAACCTAAAGAAGAGGTTAAAGAAGAGACGAAGGAAGAAAAAGAGGATGATAAGAAAGACGAAAAAGCTGACGAGAAAAAGGAAGACAAAGAAGAAGTAAAGGAAGAGGAGAAGGAAGAGAAGAAGACAACTAAGAAAGCTGCTGCAAAGAAAGACGAAAAGAAGGATGAAGAAACAGAAGATAATAAAGACGAAAAGGAAGAGAAGAAAACCACAAAGAAAGCTGCAGCAGAAAAAGACGACAAGAAAGAAGAAAAGAAAGAAGATAAGAAATAATCTTTCTTATATAACTAGTGAAAGCCGGTCCTTGTGGCCGGCTTTTTTGTTTATAATAATTGCATGCTTAAACGCAAAAAAATAATTATCATCGACGGCTACAACGTGTTGCGCAACAATACTCGCTATTCAGATGTTGTTGGCGATTTTCCAAATTTTAAAGATTGGACCAGCGACACTTGAAATGCCGCTCGCGAGGCGCTGCTCAATGACGTGTGCCAGCTCATCGATAAAAACACGCACGCTTACATTATCTACGATGCCGCCCGTCGCGCTAGCGACTCAAACAATGCTGCAACAAATCTCAAATCTCCATCAAATGTCCAGGTAGTCTTTACGAATCACGGCGAGACTGCCGATGATCGCATACAGCAGCTTGTCTTCGCTTCTCGAAAAAAGGGCCTCGAAGTCGAGGTCATCACGAGCGATCTCGCCATCCAAGACGCAACCATAAACACTGGTGTGACTCGCACCAGCGCCCGCGCCTTCGCTACTAATGTTTCTGAACTTAATGCTGAAACCCATCCCAATGCAAGTATTACTATCTCCACCTCCGAAGCCACAGCACCCTCTACTGTCACTCCTTCCAGTACTCCATCTGGCACCAACGGTCGCTCCTTTGCCAGCACCTCTCCAAGCACTTCATCTCCCAGTGTAGCCAAAGTCGAAGACTGCGTAGATCCCGAAACAGCGAAGAAACTCCGCACCCTCCGCGACTCTCTCCACTAATTTGACTCAATTGCCGATTAGTGAGTGAAAATTTGCTGAATTAAACTGCACAATGGCTTAAATTGCCTTTAGTGAGTGAATTTATAGAAAGATTTCACTCACTAAAGCCTATTTATGCCAAATTGAGGGCTAGGATTTGAAGTTTTCACTCACTTAAAGCGATTTGAGCCATTTTTTGGAGGAGGTTGGGGTTGTCGGCTCAGTTGGGAGGGATTTTGCGTAATGCGACCCGAACGATTCTGCAGCGCCATGCGCTTGCTGGCAGCTTTGCATGCACGATGACATTCCGCGAAGCCCTAGTGAGGGCGCATTGCCAAAATCCAAATGCCCACAACTAAAAAAGCCGGCCTCGAAAGACCGGCTTTTAATATTGGTTTCGGGAAGTGCTTAAAGCGATTTTACGACTTCGGCGATATGGGTGTCAGTAAGTTTGTATTCTTCGCGGAGGAAATCTTGAGGACCAACTTGGCCGTATTCGTCTTCAATAGCAACATAGCCGAATTTGCAACCTAGATCTACGATCGCATCTTGAACTGCACTTACAAGTCCACCAATCTTGTTGTGGTTTTCTGCAACAACTACTTTGTCGCATTTCGAAGCGTATTCGCGAATAAGCTCAACGTCGAGAGGCTTAATGGTGAATGGGTCAATAACCGCGCATTCGATACCTTCTTTTGAAAGTTTCTCTGCAGCTTGCATTGCTTCGTGCATCATAATTCCGGCAGCGACGATGAGACAATCGTTACCTTCGCGGCAAACGATGCCTTTGCCAACCTCGAACTTTGCGCCATCCTCGTAGAAAGTTTGGAAAGCCTTGCGAGGTGTGCGAACATATTTAACGCCAGGCATGTCTTTTGCCATCATGAGGAAGTTGTAGAGCATGGCGTAGTCGGTCGCGTCGCAAATTGTGGCGCCTGGGATCATGCGGTAAGTGCCGGTGTCTTCGAAAGGCATGTGGGTGCCACCGTTGAAAGCTGCCGTAATTCCTGGGTCAGTGCCGATTACCGTGATTGGGTTTTGCGCATAACCAGCGCTTAGGAAGGCTTGGTCGAAGGTGCGTCGGCTAACAAAAGGGGCGAAGCTGTGGCAAAACGGCTTCATTCCGTTTGATGCGAGGCCGGCACAAATTCCAACCATGTTGCTCTCGGCGATGCCGCAATTGATGTAGCGGTCGCTCTCGTCCATGAGGCCTTTGATTCCATCGCAACCTGCAAGGTCGGCTTCAAGCCAAACGCATTTTTCGTCGGCCATTATTTTTTTCGCGGCATCGACAATTGCGTCTTTCATTACGCGCGAATCTGTTTCGCCAGTATAGATAACTTTCATTTTATGCCTCCTCGTTCAACGCGTCTAAATCTTTGTGCAAGGCATCGAGCCATTCGTCAAAGACTTCCGGTTCTGGTTGCATTGAGTGATTTGCAACAGTTTCTTCGACGGCCTTAACGCCACTGCCTTTTATGTTGTCAAGCACAATTGCTTTAGGCATCTCACCTGCAGGTTTGTTAAGCGCATCGAAGATCTCCTCGACACTTGTACCGTCAACTTTTGTGACGTCAAAACCAAATGCTTTGAATTTCTCGACGAAGTCGAAGGCAGGGAGGATCTCATCCAAAGTGCCGTCCAACTGCTTCTTGTTCCAGTCGATGATCCAAGTTAGGTTTGTAAGTTTTTTACCAGCGGTAAACATTGCGGCTTCCCAACATTGGCCTTCGTTGAGCTCGCCATCGCCAACTACCAAAAAGGTTTGAGCGTCGCGGCCACTGAGTTTGTCGGCCAACGCGATACCAACTGCTTGCGAAGTTCCTTGACCAAGCGAGCCTGTTGTGGCATCGATACCCGCAAGCTTTTTATCGCAGTGCGAAGGAAGCTTTGTGTGGGGCTGGTTTAGGGTCTTGAGTTCCTCATAAGGGAAAAAGCCCAAAAGCGCAAGCGTTGCATAAACCGCAGGACCAGCATGGCCTTTGGAGCAAACAAGCTTGTCGCGAGTTTCCATTTGAGGGTTTTTTGGGTCAACGGTCATGATTTTTTTGTACAAAACAGCCAGCGTATCCGCCATCGAAAGCGTTCCGCCAACATGACCAAAACCGCGAGATTTAATGGCCTCAACGGTGCCAATGCGAATCTCGGTCGCAAATTTTTTTAATTCTAGGATTTCGTTCTTATCCATGAATCCTCCATTCAACTTCGGCTCATTATAGCACCTTTTATTGACACGCGGGCGCGAATTGGCTAAAATGAACGTGTAAGTTTTTATAAGGAAAGGGGGCCTTATATGAATGGTACACAAGTACGTTCGAAACTAAAAATCCGTAACAGAATTTTGGCAATTGCGGTTGCATTTTTGCTGTTATCTTTAATGATTCCAAACATGAGTTTTGCTGAGGAGGTGAATAACGAAGTCACAGACCCAGTTGCCGACACTCCATCAAATGTAACAATAACGGGAAATGTAACTTCTGATGGCTCAACTGCAGTTCCGGGTGTAAGCATGAGTGCTTATAAGGGAGACACTAGAGTTTCTCCACGTGAACAGCTAACTGATGCATCTGGACATTATAGCCTTACACTTGATTGATCTGTATTGGAAAACGACCCTATCTTGATTATGGCTAATATTAACACATATGCTTTTGAGGTAATTGCTACAACAGCTGATAGCACTTCAAAAGATATTCAGCTTAAAAAAGCTGCACAAACAACAATTAAAGCACGCGATGATCAAGCAACTGAGAGATTTGATAGTTTTGTGCTAGATTCAACAGTTTCAGGCCAAACAAGTTCACAAAAAATTACTTCATCTACTTTTGCCCAGAACTTCCCAGTGGATGGTCAATTCTACATGAGTGATAGAGCACAAATGTTTTTTACATATCAAAATAGCTGAAATCAGCAAGTTGTAATACATGTTGTTGCTAATGCTAAGTCAATGTATAAAACATTTTGGTGGGGTGCTTATGAAGGAGATGAACCAACAGATCCATGAGAGCTTCAGGTTAACACTCCATATACTTTAGAATCAGGTAAAACTTACACTATTTTACCTTTTTTCCAAGGATTGGCTGTTGTAGATTTTTCTTCTACTAGTGAATTTCATGATTATTTCGACATAAATTATAATAAAAATCATATGCCATTTGTTCATCTACAGCAACCTAGTTTTAACGATAAAACTTTTGAAAATGCTTTATGTAAAGTATGTGATGATGGACGCATCCGAATTTACTTTGATGACTCTAGCGATGTAAACCCATATAATGTTGAGGGTTACATTACACCTGTTGCAAAGGCAGGGTATAAACTTGCCAATTGAACTTATAACGGTACAACTCTAAAAGTTGGTGACGAAATCAAAGCTAAACAAGGCGACAATATGGCTTTTGTTGCAAATTATGAAGTTGATGCCAGCACTGCCCCTCAAACTGGTGATTTGACTTACATTTTTGTTTTGGCTTTGATAGCCTTGGTTGCTGTGTCTTCGGTAGGCGCACTTCGTTATTGTAAAAATCGCTAAGATTAGCGGATAGATTTTTTAAGGGCCAAAGGTTAATCCCGCGGCCCTTTTTTTGTGTATAATTGTGGGTATGAAGAAGATTTTTGTCATAGGGTCGATTGGCGGTGGTAAAACCACTTTTTGCAAGATGCTTCAAGATGAGCTGGGCGAGCGTGGTTTTGTAGCTGTTGGGATTGACCTTGACTTTATTGCGCTTTCGCTTTCTAAAAATTCTAAGATTCAGAAGCAAATTTGTGATGAGTTTGGGCAGTATGACACGCGCGAGGACCTGTCTAAGCTGGTGTTCCACGACATCGAAGCGCTCAGCCGCCTTAACGAGATCACCCACCCTTATATCTATGAGCAAATGAAGCAAAATCTCGATAACTACGAAGAGATGGGGACCGACTTTGTCATCGTTGAGGAGACTGCTTATTCCGGTAAGAATGATAAGTTTTCCAAGCATGCTGACGTGCTGGTTTGCGTTATTTGTGACGATGGTCAGCGCCAGGCGCGTTGTATCGAGAAGGGGCTACCACTGGTCGATTTTACCCAGCGCAATAGTTTGCAAGTCAGTCAGGTTGCAATGATGGATGATGCCGATTTCATCATTAACAACAACGGCGATTCCGAGGCCCTCAAAGCAAAAGTTAAAGAATTCGTTGACACTCTATAAATGTCCAAGTTAATCACGACAGAAAACCGGGCAAACACGCCTTTTAAGGTGGTCGCGCCTTATGAGCCGGCAGGGGACCAGCCCAAAGCTATCGATGAGCTTGCCGAAGGCGTGGACGCGGGTCTTCGCTACCAGACCCTTCTTGGGGTGACAGGTTCTGGCAAGACTTTTACTATGGCCAAACTTATCGAGCGCGTCCAAAAGCCGACGCTGGTCATGGCGCCAAACAAGACGCTGGCAGCCCAGCTTGCGGCCGAGCTCAAGGAGTTCTTCCCGAATAATTCGGTTGTGTATTTTGTAAGCTATTACGACTATTACCAGCCAGAGGCTTACGTTCCGCAAACCGACACCTTTATAGAAAAGGACGCTAGCATCAATGAGGAGGTCGAAAAGCTTCGGCATGCTGCGACTTCGTCGTTACTTTCGCGAAACGATTGCATTGTGGTTGCCAGCGTTTCCTGCATTTATGGTATAGGTAGCCCAGCTCAATATGCTGGAATGGCTCTGTTTTTGGACAAGGACGACGCTAACCTTGAGCGCGATAAAATTCTGGCCGAGCTGGTTGAGATTCAATACGACCGCAACGATTACGAGCTCACGCGTGGCACTTTTCGGATGCGCGGCGATGTGCTGGAGATTTTCCCGCCTTATGCCGACAACCCATTTCGCGTGGAGTTTTTTGGCGACGAGATTGATGAGATTAGCGAGATTGAGCTGGTTACTGGTAAGCCCATCACTACTTTTAATTCGTTGCCTATTTGACCTGCTTCCCACTATGTTACCGACCGCACGCATCTTGCGCATGCCATCACAACTATCGAAGACGAGTTGGGTGCGCGCCTTAAAGAATTTAAGGATGCGGGAAAGTTGCTCGAGGCACAACGATTGGAGATGCGTGTGCAATATGACCTCGAAATGATTGAGACTCTTGGGTTTTGCAGTGGCATCGAGAATTATTCGCGTCACCTTGACGGCCGAAGCCCCGGCGAGCCTCCATACACTTTAACCGATTATTTTGGCGATGACTTTCTTTGCATCATCGACGAAAGCCACGTGACTGTTCCGCAAATTCGTGGCATGTACGAGGGCGATCGTTCCCGTAAAATCACCCTGGCCGAGCACGGCTTTCGTCTGCCTTCGTGCTTGGATAACCGGCCGCTTCGCTTCGATGAGTTCGAGAGTCGCGTCCCGCGTTTCGTCTATGTTTCGGCGACCCCGGGCGATTACGAAGAGAAGGTAAGCCAGAAAAAGGTGGAGCAAATTATTCGTCCGACTGGTTTGCTTGACCCCAAAATTGATGTGCGTGACAGCAAGAATCAAATCGACGACATTATCGACGAAGTCAAGGAGCGCGCCAAAAAGGGCGAGCGCGTCCTCATTACCACGCTTACTAAAAAGATGGCCGAAGACTTGACCGACCACCTGCTTGATAACGATATTCGCGCGCGTTACATGCACAGCGACACTGCCACGCTCGATCGTGTTGAAATTTTAAACGACTTGCGTTCGGGTGAGTTTGACGTGCTTGTGGGTATCAACCTTCTTCGTGAGGGGCTTGACTTGCCAGAAGTCACCCTTGTCGCTATTCTTGACGCAGACAAAGAGGGCTTCCTTCGCAACCATCGCTCGCTTATCCAGACCATCGGTCGTGCTGCGCGAAATGTTTCCGGCGAGGTCATCATGTACAGCGAGAAAATCACCGACAGCATGCGCACCGCCATCGACGAGACCAATCGCCGTCGCGCCATTCAAGAAAAGTTCAACTCCGATCATGGCATCGAGCCGAAGACAATTCGCAAGGCCATCAACTCCATCATGAGTTTTGTGGCCGACGAAGCCGAGAGTCGAACTGCCGACGACGTCAACACCGAGCTTTCGGACCTCTCAAAAGTCGAGGTCCTGCGTATCATTTCCTCCCTCGAAGATGACATGGCGCAAGCTTCCAAAGACATGGATTACGAGGCCGCCGCTCGACTTCGTGACCAGGTGGTTAAACTTCGTGCAAACATCGAAGGCACCTCCGAAGACGAGGTCCTCGCTCGCCTCAAACGCACCGCCCGCAAAAGCCGCCCAACCCATCACCGCTAACCAACCCACCCCACTTTCACTTCACCTAACCAACCGCCCATCACCACCCGAAGCCACTCCACATCCTCCAACACCTACAGCCATCCACCACTTACATCTCCACTCTACCAACTATCCACTACCACCCCCACATCCTCCAACACGTACAGTCACCCACTATTCACACCCTCACCCCCACCCCCATGATGGCATAAACCTTGTTTAGTGAGTGAATTTTACTT
>JAZUHG010000061.1:0-3102 GCA_045641605.1 Phoenicibacter sp.
CCAACAAAACCAGGGAAATTGTCTGTAGCCGTCATAACATTTCCACTGTCTTTATTAATTCTACCAGCGCATCCCATGCCAATTGCAACAACAGGCACCGAAGAATCAATTTCCTCTGCTTTTGCATTTAATGATTTTGCAAGTCCAATAATGTTTGAAGATAGCGCGTCAACGCCCTTCTTTGCTTCAGCGGCAACCTTGTCGTAAAAAACAATTTCTGGAGCCTCATTTGCACTTTTATAACTAACAATAGCTCCGCCAAGTTTAGTACCACCAATGTCTATACTAATTATAGATAATGGAAATTTTGTGCTTCTATGCATGACAGTCTTATTTGATCGTTGTGCCGAGGCAATACATTCCACCAGTTGATAGTGGCTTGAAGCCTACGAGTTCTTGTGAGTCATATGCCGTTACTTGTTGCCTACGCAAGAATGGATAATAAACAGCCTCTTCGGCAACAATGTTAAATATCTCATTGTAAATATCTTGTTGTGCCTTTCCTGTAGCAGCAACCGATAAATCAAGTAAAGCTTTGATCTCTTCCCATCTGTTATTTGGAGAATCTGAGTATCCTGTTCTATTTGATAAGTACTCGTCTTGATAGTACATGTAATGAAGCAAGAAATCTGCATTGGCACCATGCATTGAACGCTCAAGAGTCGACATACAAATGTCTCAATTAGCTTCTTTAAGCTTTTTATCAAGGTCGTGCCATCTAAATTCAGTCTCGATAACATTACAGTTAATACCAACCTTATTTAAATCTTCGCAAATATACTCAACGAATTTATGAGCCCAGCAGTTAGTATCTGCCAGGAAGTCGATATTAATATTGTTCTGCCCAGAAGAAGCAACAAGCTCTTTAGCTTTATCAGGATCGTATGTATATTGAGTACTTGCAGGAGCATAATCCTTGTTAACCTGACTCAAAACACTTGTTACTGGATCAGCATGACCTGCCATTTTATCATTAATTAAGCGTTCTGTATTAATAGCATAATAAACAGCTTGGCGAAGAGCCCTATTTGAGAAAATTTCATTTCGTGTATTAAAGAAGAAGTTGGCATTCTCAAAGCCTTCTTTAAAGTCAACCGCAACACCCATATCACTAATGTCTTTAATCTGATCAAGCGGAAGATCTTCGCAAATATGAGAAGCATCAGAAGCTACTGACGCCGCTCTTGAATCTCCATCACCCGGGATGGTTCAGATCATCGGATTTTTAGGAAGAGGTAATTTGCCATTGTAGTTAGAATTAGGCATAAAGCTTGTCTCGCCTCCAACACTACCATTTATAGCAGCAATTTGGTATGGACCGGTTCCAATAGGTTTAGATTGCTTATCAACATCAGAACCCATGGCTGGCATAATCTTGACAAGGCTTAGTCTTTGAAGTAATACGCCATCGGCTGGGTAATTAAGCTTTAATCTAACTTTGTTGTTGCCAGCGCTCTCAACCGTATCCAAAAATTCAAGAAGATAAGAAACCGAAGCTTTATTTTTGGCAGTAGAGAAAGAATTGATAATATCGCCTGCCATGACTTTTGCATCGTTAGAAAACTTAGCATTGTCACGAAGCGTGATTTCATAAGTTTTATCGTCGATTTTTGTCGGAAAATCTGTAGCGAGTGCAGGATAAATCTCATTGGTGACTGGGTTGATGTCGTAAAGTCCCTCAAAGATATGCCAACCAATTGAAACTATTGTAGGATTAGCGGCACCAGTGTAATCGAACTTATCGAAATAATCAACCATAGAAACATGAATTGCTTCCGAGGCATCCACGGCTTCGCCACCAATACGATGGTTGCAACCTGTTAAAGCAAGCCCTGCGCCAACAGCAGCAGCACTTCCTCCAAAAATAAAACTACGTCGACTTAAGTTCATGATAACCCTTTCTTAACTACCTATACTATATCACATTGTTCGCGCTACGCTTCCAAAGCTGATACACCTAAAAATGAAAGCCCCGATGTGGATATTGGCTTAAAGTTTACTAGAATATCGTCATAATATCCAGTACCAATTTCTCTGTGGAGCAAAGGATATATTGGACATTGCTCCGAAATAATATCGAAACACTGTTCCCACAAAGTTTGTTGAGCCGCCTCATCCACAACTTCTCTTGCACGTTGCGCAAGAACGTTAAGTTCGTTTCATTTATTAGGGTCACTTTTCTTTCAGCAAGAACACCCATCCATCCAGGTACTATTACCATATCAATAGCTCATGAGTAAATCAACATCGTCTCCGATTATTGATTGATTACCATGAGCCAAAACAACATCGTAAGGCAAATCCTTGTTGCTCTCGGTAAGCTCGGTCCAATTAATAGGTTTAACATCTAACTCAACATTGATACCAACTTTTGCTAAATCGTTCTTAATATCGGTAGCAAGATTAGCAACCCATTCGTTATCAACAGTCAAAGTACAATTGATGTTGCTTTGACCAGCCTCTTTAAGTAACTGTTTAGCCTTGTCTTCGGAGTACTCATAAACAACACTTGCCTTATGGTAGTTTGGATGATTGCCAGGCAGAAGCGAAGTGCTTGCTGAAGCATGGCCATCCAAGTTCTTGTCAATTAAATTTTGCTTATTGACCGCATAATGAAAAGCTTGTCGAACTCTCTTGTCATTGAAAGGAGGCTTGAGCGTGTTAAACATAAAATATGCACAACTAAAGCCCTGAACATAATCAACTTTTGCACCTTTAGATGTAATTTTTTCACTACTCTTTTCAGGAACTGCTTCCATGCAAAAAACTTTTTTATCAACGAGCGAATTAACTCTTGAATCGCTATTGCTAAAAATATTTCAAGTCATTCTCTCGCCCGGGACTTCATCTTTGCCCGAATAATAAGGATTGCGAATGAACTCAATCTTGCCATTATCATTGCCATCAAAACTCTTAAGCATCCAAGGGCCAGTACCGATAGGATTAGTTTGATAATCCTTTATGGCCTGGCTAGCTGGCCAAATAAAAACAATCGCCAACCTTTCCTCAATTAAATTTTCGAAGGGATAGTTAAGCGAAAAAGCAATAGTTTTATTGTCTTTCGCGCTAATATCCTTAATGAATGTAAGTAGCGGGCCCATT